>NZ_BTPD01000019.1:0-71557 GCF_036245625.1 Algoriphagus confluentis | reverse complement strand
ACCGACTCCAGGGCGAGTGACGAGTACAACATCCGTCTGTCCAATAACCGGGCGAAGGCGGTGACCGAGTATCTGGGGGCGAAGGGCATCAACAGTGACCGTATCCGTCTGGAGTGGTTCGGGGAGAGCCAGCTGGTCAACGACTGCGGGAACGGCAAGCCGTGCTCGGAGGACAGCCATCAGCTGAACAGGAGATCGGAGCTGGTGCTGGAGGCGTTTCCGGATCCGACCAAAAGCTACGAGATTCCGCAGGAGCTGAAGGACATGGACTTCTGCCAGCCGGAGGATCTGTTTGAGAAGATCCAGGAGGAGATAGCGGAGATCCCGACGATCTACTTTGACTTTGACAAGTCGATGCTCAGATCGGTGTCGAAGCAGGAGCTGGAGCAGGTGGGAGCGATGCTGAGGAGACTGCCGAACCTGATGCTGTACATCGAGGGGCATACCGACCAGCGGGGCAGTGACGAGTACAACCAGAAGCTGTCCGAGCGCAGAGCGGATGTGGTGCGTGAGTACCTGATCAACCGGGGGATCGAGGAGAACAGGCTGGAGTACCAGTGGTTTGGAGAGACAAGACCGATCCACGACTGCAACAGTGTGACCTGTACGCCTGCGATGCACCAGCTGAATAGAAGGACCGAGTTGAGAGTGGGTAAGAGCAGCTTCGGCTACACCGGAAGACAGAAAAAGGTAGATACGATGTAAGCATCGGATCATCCAAAGACATACAACCGAAAGAGGCTATCTCAAAAGTGAAGTTTGTCACATTGAATCTTAAATATTCTTCGAACATACAAGAAGAACATGACTGGTCATTCGCCTTTAAGTAGTATCCTTGTCACCTTGAGCTGAGCCGAAAGGTCCTCGTACTTCCTGACTCTCGTCGGAAAGGTGCTCGGACTGACTAAATTTCCGGCCTTTAAAATCAACCCGTCATTGGTAGCGAAGTCGAAATATCGTCCGGAAAGCTGGAAATAGCCTTCGACTTCGAGACTCCCGTCTCTCAGGTGCTCAGGCTGATAGCGAAACGATGTTTGTGACAACCTCTTGGTTGATAGTTATAGCTTAGGTTTTGGGTAGGAGTTGGCGCGGATGTTTTTTTCAGCCAAGCGGACTGTTTCCTGAATTCTTTTTTCCCTGGTCTGAGATGTTTTTGCATTAAGAATCCACTCCAAAATGCCTCTTCTGGCTGAAGGAGGAAACTTCTCCCAATATCCTTTGGCTATTTCATTGGATTTTAAGGCCGTAGTCAGATCTTCAGGTTCAAATAATGCATCCACTTCATTGAGAGCATCCCAAGTACCGGATGCTTTAGCCAATTCAACCATTTTCAATCCGGAGGGCGCCATTTTCCCGTCTTTGATCAGGAATTCGACTTTCTCTTTGTTGACCTTACTCCAGTTGCTTTTTGGCTTTCTCTCTGAAAAATAAAGGTAAAAGCTTTTGTCATCCCGCTTGTTGGGCTTGCTATCCACCCACCCAAAACAAAGTGCTTCATCAATAGCTTCGCTTACAGTAAGGCTTGGAATTGGGCTACTTTTTTTAAATATGACCAACCAAACAGATTTAGATAAACGATGGTTGACTTCCAGCCAGTCCCTCCAAGCCGCAGCAGAATCTGCGTAAAAAACAGGGAAACCATCCTTATTCTTTTCCATTACCTCAAAAAAAAGCCCGATAAATTTATCGGGCTGAATTGATTTTAAGAATGGTTTATTTTCCTTTTTCACCAATGGAAATCATCGCGCATCTGAACCCAATGTGATTGGTAGCCGAATCCTGATGCATGAATCTTCGAGTACCTGGAGCCAACCAATAAGCTACATCTTTCCAAGACCCACCTTTGTACACTCTTAATTCATCGGTAAAGAGAGAGGTTTCGTAATTGTCTTCTTCATCATACACCCCGTCTTTTCTCAATGGATTAAGGTCGTCGGCGTCTTGGAAAGTCAAGGGTCTGTAGACGTCATACACCCATTCGTTCATGTTTCCCGCCATATGGTAAAGTCCAAAATCATTGGGAGCCATATCATAAACATTGGTAGGGAGAATTTCACCGTCATTTCGCTGATTTCCGGAGATACCTGCATAGTCACCTCTGCCACGCTTAAAGTTGGCTAAAAAGTCACCCTGCTTTCCTTTCCTTTTGACATTGTAAGGGTTTCTAAGGCCTCTTCCATCCCAAGGATAAATTCTGCCATATTCCTGATTCTCATCCAAATACTGGGTTCCGATCATCGCTTTAGCAGCATATTCCCACTCGGCTTCGTTGGGCAATCTAAAATCTGCCATGGCAACACCTCTTTCGATCAGTTGATTTTTCGTGAAAGTAGAGTCAATTCCTCTTTCCTTTCTCACCAGTTCCTGTACAAATGCGGTTCTCCACTTGGTATATGCATTGGCTTGGGTCCAAGATACTCCAGCTACAGGATAAAAGTTAAAGCCAGGGAATCTGAAGTAATAGGATTGATAGAGGTCGTTGAATGACATGGCTCCGGACCAAACATTCTCTGAAGGCTCCAGCTTGGCTAAGGAGTCTGCGCTCACTTGTTTTTTCATGTAGAAAAGAAATTCACGATAGTCATTGTTCGTGATTTCTGTTTCGTCCATATAAAAGCTTGCGATGGAAACGGTTCTTTCCAAGTTGTCCCTAAAAGCCATTACGTCATCTTCCTGCGATCCCAAAACCATTCTACCACCTTGGATGAATTTTAGGTTGGGCCCGGGAATTTGTTCTGCTCGTTTGGCTACAAAAAACTGGGAGGAATCTTGCTCATTAAATGAAAATTCCGCACCGGTTGTAGCACTTTTCTTTCCGGGGTTGTTGGCAGTTCTCCTTCCGTATCCGGGAGTCTTGTTGCAAGAGCTCAAAATCGCGGTGGAAAGGATCAAAAGGGCTGATACCCATAGTCCCCAAGATTTTCTGTTAAGACGCATATTTTTGAATTTTGGTCTAATTTCAACGGGCTAATATAATGGCATTGAAACCGACTTACAATGGAATATTTTTTTTAGTAAAAAGCAAATATCTGCCTAAGGGTCAATTTGGCCTATTATCTGCAAAATTGATACATGAAAACACAATATTTATGCCAGTTAAATTTTTTAAAATTTTCACGTATTCATCTCCAAAAGCACCTTTTCTGCCTTTTGGATCGTTTTGACTCCTTCGATAGTGAAAATTAAACGATTCTTGTATTCTTTTATTTTGCAGACCTTGGGATGGAGCTGAGCAAATTTCATCATTTTCCCGAAAATTGCTGAGGAATAGTAGTCATCTCTTGAAGAAGGCAACAAGTGGCATTTCATCTGTTGGCCCTTTAGCACTAGTTTTTCAATGCCCAGCTTCTCGGCTTGCCAACGAACTTTCACCGTCTCCAAAAGATCCCCCACTACTTCCGGCAGTGGTCCGAATCTATCGGAAAGCATCGCTCGGAATTGCTCTAATTCTTCCTCATTTTTAATTGCATCGAGTTTGGAATAGAGTCCTAATCGCTCACTGATATTTCCTACATATTCTTCCGGAATCAAAAGCTCCAAATCGGTCTCTATCGTGCAATCCTGCACCAATACTTTCACCTTCTCCTTCAGATCGGTTTCAAAAAGTGCAGCGAATTCATTTTCCTTCAATTCCTGAACAGCCTCATCCAAGATTTTATGGTACATCTCAAAACCCAAATCGGTGATGAATCCGCTCTGCTCGGCTCCCAATAAGTTACCTGCCCCCCGGATATCCAAGTCTTTCATGGCCACTTTGAAGCCGTCTCCCAGGTCTGAAAACTCCTCTAGAGTCTGCAATCTTTTCCTGGCTTCCGGGGTCAATCCGGACATCGGGCTGGTGAGCAGGTAGCAAAAGGCTTTTTTGTTACTCCTTCCTACCCGACCTCTCATTTGATGGAGGTCACTCAGACCAAACATGTGCGCCCGATTGATGATGATCGTGTTGGCATTGGGAATATCCAGTCCGGACTCGATAATGTTGGTGGAGACCAGCACATCGTATTCATGGTTGATGAAGTCCACCATGATTTTTTCCAACTTTTTTCCATCAAGCTGTCCGTGTGCTCCGACTACTCTGGCATCAGGCACCAGCTTCATGATCAGATTGGCGATGCTTTCGATTTCTCCTACCCGATTATGGACGAAAAACACCTGACCTCCTCGTCTCAACTCGTAGGCTACGGCATCCCGGATTACTTCTTCCTGAAAGGTCTGAACTTCCGTGGTCACCGGTTGCCTGTTGGGAGGGGGAGTAGCGATGACTGACAGGTCTCTGGCACCCATCAGGGAAAAGTGCAGAGTCCTTGGAATCGGGGTAGCTGTGAGTGTCAATACATCCACGTTAACTCGGAGGTTTTTCAACTGATCCTTGACCTTGACTCCGAATTTTTGCTCTTCATCAATGACCAAAAGGCCTAGATCCTTGAAGACGATTTCTTTGTTGACAATTTTGTGGGTGCCTACCAAAATGTCTATTTCTCCGGTTTTGACCTGACTGATGATTTCTTTGATCTCCTTGGCCGTGCGAAATCGGTTGATGTATTCCACTTTCACCGGGAAATTTTCCAAGCGCTCCTTGAAGGTTTGGTAGTGCTGCATGGCCAAAATGGTTGTGGGTACCAGTACCGCAACTTGTTTTCTGTCATTTACAGCTTTGAAAGCGGCCCGGACGGCTACTTCTGTTTTTCCAAATCCCACATCTCCGCAGACCAAGCGATCCATGGGATATCCTTTTTCCATATCTGACTTGACATCTGAGGTTGCTAAAGCCTGATCCGGAGTATCTTCATAGATAAAGGAGGATTCCAGCTCAATCTGTAAGACCGAATCTTGGGAAAAGGCAAAACCCGGAGCCGAACGACGCTTCGCATAGAGATTGATCAGGTCTTTGGCGATATCCTTGACCTGCTTTTTGACCCGGGATTTTTTGTTTTCCCACTCCGGGGAGCCCAATTTGGACATGGAAGGCATTTGTCCCTCCTGTCCAGAGTATTTGGAGATTTTGTGCAGGGAATGAACGTTTACGTAGAGAAGATCATCGTCTCTAAATACCAGACGAACGGCTTCCTGCATTTTTCCACCCACATCCACTTTTTCCAATCCGGCAAATCGCCCTACTCCGTAATCGACGTGTACGATGTAATCGCCCGGGTGAAGGGCCTTCAGCTCTTTAATCGTCAGCGCTTTGGATTTGCTGGCCTTTTTTCTCCCCCGGTATCGATGAAAACGCTCAAAAAGCTGGTGATCGGTATAGCAAACGAGCTTCTGCTGCCGATCCACAAACCCTTCTCTCAGTCCGATCAGCATGCTCTGAATCTGGAGAGTGGGGTCTAGTTCATGGAAAATCCCCAACAGACGGTCGATTTGCTTTTCATTTTCCGCCACGACCAAATTGGTGAAACCCATCCTCTCGTTTTCGGATAGATTGGTGACCAAGAGGTCAAAGTTTTTATTGAATGAAGGCTGGGGCTGGCTGTCCCAAGGGAGCTGAAGGTCAGCTTTCAAATAAAACTGCCGTCCGAATTCCAAGGTGGTAAACTTTAAGACAGCGTCTTTGAATGAATCTCCCCGCTCAAAAAGATCCTGAGGCTTGAGAACTAGCTTGTCGGTTTGGCTTTGTCTGACTATTTGAGCAAAAGCTTGCTCAGCCTTGTGAAAACACTCCTTGATCACATCCACCGTGAGCTGGAAATCCTTGATCCAAACTTTGGATTCTTTAGGCAGAAATTCCAAAAAAGATTGCCTGACTTCCTGTAGCAGCTTCGTTTGCACATTGGGCACCAAGGAAATCTTGTCCACTGAAGCCACCGAAAGCTGCGTTTCCGGATCAAAAGTCCGAATACTTTCCACTTCTTTTCCAAACAGCTCCAATCGGTAAGGATGCTCATGGGAATACGAAAAAACATCCAAAATTCCCCCTCTGATGGAGAACTGACCCGGTTCATACACAAAGTCTGTCCGCTCAAAGTCATAACTGCTCAGCAGCTCGGATACAAATTCCATATCCACAGCTTCCCCGACCCGGATCGAAAATGTATGCTCCACCAAAGAACGGCGGTTGATTACCTTTTCATAGAGCGCCTCCGGATAGGTGATGATTATTTTAGGCTCCTCTTTCCGATCCAAAATGTCATTGAGAATTTCGGAGCGCATGAGCACATTGGCATTGTCTACCTCATCGTATTGATAGGGCCGCTTGAAGCTACCCGGAAAGATGAGGAAGTCCTCAATTTCCAGCAGATTCTGAAGATCCGTATTCAGGTAGGCAGCCTCCTCCTTGTCTTGGGCAATGATCAGATGAAAACCTCCCATTTTTTTGAAATGAGAAGCAAACACGACCATATCCAAGCTCCCGGAAAGGCCTTTGAGTTGGAGTCTTCTGCCGGGTGCTTTTTCCAGTTCAAGATTCAGGGTCTGAATCGCGGGGTCTGCTTGGTAAAGGGAAAGGAATTCCGATCGTTGCAAGGTTTGTTGGGAATTTGAGGAGACAAAAGTAGGGCTTTTGCTTCTTTATTGGGGATTGGGTTCAGGTATTTGCTTTTTTTCTGAACCAAGGCAAATTTTAAATGTTTTTCAATTTATGAAATCGAGCATGGTGCGAGCTACACACAGAGGGAGGTTTATAATCCATGCGAGATTCCATCTGACCGATGAAAAAAAATAATTACAGATGAAAAGATCGGAAGAATCACTCACTTGGTTTCAGCGCATTGAGCGGATGCATCCTTACGAGACCCTGCTATATCTGGGAATGCTTGGAAGTGGGCTTATTTTCCTTTTTCTTGCTGTGGCTTTTGTCTTTTCAGGACTTCATCAGTTGGAGGGGTTCAACCGTCATATTCCTGTAGCCTTTTTGATTTCCACTTTTCTGTTGGTCATCAGTGGCTACACTGCCTCCAAAATGAGGCTCTACTATCAGGAAGAAAAAATACCCCAATTGGAATCTGCGCTGAGGAATACCTTCTTTTTGGGCCTGGCCTTTACTTTACTCCAGTTTGCAGGCTGGAAAGAATTGGACAGCATGGGGGTAAGTTTCACAGGGATTCCCAGCGGTAGTTTCCTGTTTGTTCTTTCGGGAATCCACATCTTCCACCTGCTGGGGGCCATGATTTTTGCTCTGATTCTTCTGTTTCAGCTTCGCAAAACCCAAGAGGATGGCATTCGCAGGCTGGTTTTGGTGACCAATCCATTTGAAAAAATGAGGATCAGGTTATTTACTGTATACTGGCATTTTATGGATGTCATTTGGCTAATCCTATTTCTTCTATTTACCCTGAGCTTTTGACTCAAAGCGCTTTGCCTTTTCTTGCTATATCACCTAAACTAATTGTTCCTTTTCCCTGAAAACCCATGAAACTGACCATCGAAACAGCCGTAGAGCAGGGCTACCTGGATGTGAAAAGAGGCTTTGATGAGTCTCTTTTTAAGAAGCTTTCTCCCCCCTTTCCTCCGGTGAAGCTCCTGCGCTTTGATGGTTCGGAAAAAGGGAATCTGGTCAGTCTGGAATTGAATTTTTTGCTTTTCAAGCAAAAGTGGACCAGTGAAATCACTGAGGACAAAACCACTGACTTCGAGTTTTTTTTCGTGGATAAGGGAATCGAACTGCCCTTTTTCCTTAAAAAATGGACTCACAAACACCGGGTGATTTCCAGGGGAATCGGATCAATCATTCGGGATGAAATTACCTATGAGGCCCCATTCGGGTTGATGACTTGGTTGCTTTATCCCGCCCTTTGGCTACAGTTTGCCTACAGAAAGCCGATCTATAAAAAAATCTTCAGACGAGGCTCAGGTCTTTGAGATTCTCGCAGTTTTCGATCCGGCAGTCACCATACAGGACAAGTGAATGGCTGGAAATGGAAGATTGAAACTCCATTCCCATTGCCTCTTTGATTTCGTTGATTTTTGGATCGGAAAACTCCCGAATCTTCCGACACTGATTACACACATGGTGGTCGTGATGCTTGTAGGTCAGGGCTTGCTCGTAAAGTGCGACTTTATCTTTGAACTGATGCTTCACCGCCAATCCGCTTTCCACCAATAGGTCCAGTGTATTGTAAATGGTGGCTCTGCTGATTGTGTAGCCTTTGTTTCTCATCTTGAGGAAAAGACCTTCCACATCGATGTGTTCATCTTCCGGCAAGAGATAAAGCTCGTCAATGACAGAGAATCGCTCGGGGGTTTTCCGGCTTCCTTGCTTGGCCAGATAATTTTCAAAGATTTTTTTGGCTTTTTCGATCAGTACAGTGTCTGCCATGTTTGGGGATACTTGAATTTTTAAAGATCAAGGTTTCTTAAATTATTGGCAACTTGACGGAAACAAAGAGGGGTAATTTGGGATTGATCTAAATTAAAAATCAAAAACTCCTCTTTCCAACAACATTTTGTGTGTAATTCTTGGTTTTTTCTTTAATGGCACTGCTTACAATTTCTAACTTTAGTATCAGGCTTATCCCAAAACAACCCAACTTGAAAAAGGCTTTCCTCCTTTTTTCTCTTTTGATCTACTCGGCTTTGTTAGAGGCCCAGGTCCCTGGATTTTTTATGAAAGAGGAGAAGCGGGTGGTCAGGATACCCTTCTATTCTTCCAACAGTCTGATCATCCTTCCGGTATCCATCAACGGGAACGAGCCCGTCAATTTCTTGGTGGATACCGGGGTGAAATCCAATCTGTTGTTCTCAAAAAAATTGGGGGATGCCTTGGGGCTTGACTACACCCGAAGGATCAATATCGTGGGTGCAGACGGTAGCACCTCAATCATGGCTCAAGTATCTCCGATCAATACTTTGGATCTCGGCCTGGTAGAAGGCAGATTGCAGAGTCTCCTGGTTCTGGAAAATGATTTTTTTGAGCTGGAGGCGGTGATTGGAGTACCAGTCTATGGGGTAATCGGATACGAGTTTTTTAAATACAATCCAGTCCGGATCAATTATGATGACGGATGGTTGGATTTTTTTAGAGAAAAAGCCATGAAATGGAGACCTCCATTCTACCGAAAAATGGACCTGGACGTCGTGGACGGAAAGTCATATATCCAAGCCAAAATCAGACAGAAAAGCGGCCCGAAACTGAGAGCAAAATTACTCATCGACACAGGGGCCAATCACGGGCTGCTCTTGAATCGGGAGACAAGTGATTCCATAAAAATGCCGGAAACCTTCATTGAGTCAGAATTGGGTCAGTCTTTGGGGGGAGTACTGTATGGATATATAGGGCGTGTCAGTTCCCTTCAGCTTGAAAGCCTGACGATGAAGGAGGTCTTGACCTCTTATCCAGAAGAGACGGACTACAGCTCGGTTATCATTGCCAGCGGAAGAAAAGGAAGCTTGGGTTCTGAGGTTTTGGGCAGGACCCGGATGATCTTGGACTATCCCAGAGGAAGGGCCATGTTCAGAAAAGGACAGACTTTTTACAACCCCTTTGAGTTTGACATGAGCGGGCTTACCGTAAAGAAAGTACCCGTGGATGAGACAAGAATTTATGTAGGAGATGTGCGAAAGGGCTCTCCGGGCTATCAGGTCGGGATTTTGCCTTTTGATGAGATCTTATCCATCAACCGAATACCCATTTTTCTCTGGGAACTCAGTGAAGTTTTTAAGCTCTTCAGGTCTGAGGAGGGTAAAGAGATTCAGCTGGAAATGAGACGCTACCAAAACAATGATCTCAATCAGTACCAAGATTATAAAGTGAGTATTTTTCTGAAAAAGCAGATCTAATCCCGGGTCTGCAAAAGAATATTTGGGTAACTTTGGAATTATCTTCACAACCCCAGCGAGGATTTTGCGTGTATTTCTTTCGCTTTTAAATCAACTTCAAACTATGAAAAAATTTCTCGTACCGATTGCAATTATTGCCGTAGTAGGCATCTTCATCTACACCAAAGCGGTGGGTACCTACAATCAATTTGTACAAAAAGAAGAAGTAATCAACGGACAGTGGGCCGAAGTGGAAACTCAGTACCAAAGAAGAGCCGATTTGATTCCTAATCTGGTAAATACAGTGAAGGGCTATGCCGACTTTGAGCAGGAGACCCTCACCGGGGTCATCGAGGCCCGATCCAAAGCCACTTCCGTTCAGATCGATCCGACTAACCTGACTCCGGAGAAATTGGCCGAGTTTCAGCAGGCTCAGGATCAGCTTTCCGGAGCTTTAAGCCGACTGCTGGTGACCGTGGAGCGGTATCCGGATCTGAAAGCCAATCAAAACTTCTTGGAGCTTCAGGCCCAGTTGGAAGGAACTGAAAACCGAATTTCTGTGGCCAGAAGAAACTTCAATACTTCTGTGCAGGACTACAATTCCAATTTGAGAACTTTCCCCAACAACCTCTTTGCCGGCATGTATGGCTTCGAGACCAAAGGCTACTTTGAAGCCGCAGCAGGTGCTGAAAATGCTCCAACGGTACAATTCTAAGCGTCATGGCTGAAAAATTATTTTCTCAGGAGGACCGGCAAATGATTATCGGAGCCATTCAGGCTGCCGAAATGCAGACCTCAGGGGAGATTCAGGTACATATCGAAAATCACTGCAAAGATGACGTGCTGGACCGGGCTGCCGAGGTGTTTGAAACCCTGAAAATGTACCAAACCCAAGAAAGAAACGGGGTCCTGTTCTACCTTGCTGTAGTTGACCACAAGTTTGCCATTCTTGGTGATGCGGGCATCAATAGCCGGGTGGAGCCGGATTTTTGGGAAAAATCCAAAGATCTTATGGCTCAGCACTTTCGTCAAGGGCAGTTTACCCAAGGTCTTATCGCAGGTATAGAACAGGCTGGCTTACAGCTCAGCAAGCACTTCCCTTACAATCCCGACACCGACAAAAACGAATTATCGGATGACATTTCCTTTGGGTAAATACCCCTTTCTTTTCTTTATTCTATTCATCACTTGGGGAGTCAATCTCGCTCAGGATTTCCCTGCCGTGCCCAATCCTCCCCGACTGGTCAATGACTTCACGTCTACGCTAAGTGCTCAGGAAGTCAATCAGCTCGAGCAAAAACTGGTGGCCTACAATGACAGTACCTCCACTCAGATTGCTATCGTGATGATCCGCTCGGTGGGAGACTATGACATTTCGGATTACTCCTTTCAGCTGGCTGAGAAATGGGGGATAGGAGGAGCAAAGAATGACAACGGTATCCTGATCTTGGCGGCGATGGATGACCGAAAGGTCTTTATCGCCACGGGATATGGAATGGAAGGAGCGGTACCTGATGCTTTGGCCAAGCGGATCGTATCCAATCTGATTGTGCCTAATTTCAAGATGGAGGCCTATTATCAGGGCTTGGACCAAGCTACGGATATGATCATCAAGCTGGCCTCAGGTGAATATCAGGCAGAAGAAGTAGTCTCCGATGGCAATCATGGGGGGGCGGTTTTTTTGCTGCTGCTTTTCATTGTGCTGTTTGTCATCTTGCCCCTGATCAAAAACAAAAATGACAACGACAATCACATGGGAGGTCGAGGCGGAGGAGTGGATCTCTGGACTACCATCATGCTGGCCAATATGCTGAAAGGCTCATCACGGGGTAAATGGGGAGATTTTTCCGGAGGGAAAGGTTCTTTCGGAGGTGGTTTTGGTGGAGGCGGAGGTGGCTTCGGCGGTTTCGGAGGAGGTTCCTTCGGAGGCGGAGGTGCAGGAGGAAGCTGGTAGAGTTCGGGTTCTTATTATCAACATCTACAAAAGTTCCAGTTCTAATTCCACAAGGACTATTAGGGACGGAAGTCGGAAGAAGGAAGACCGAAGATTCCTGATTCTGAGCCTCCAAGCTAATTTGATCCCTGTTTATTTCTAACTCGTTTAAAAGCAGATGTTCAGATTATTTTAAGAGATACCATAAAAAAAAGCGCCCCTCGGCGCTTTTTTGATTTTCAGCTTTTGAAAAAATCAGATCACTCGCTCCAGCTGGGAGAAGTAGAAATTTCCTTCAATAGCAGCATTTTCGTCAGAATCAGATCCGTGGACTGCATTGGCTTCAATGGATTTGGCGAAAATCTTACGGATAGTACCTTCTGCAGCGTTTGCAGGATTGGTAGCTCCGATCAGGGAACGGAAATCTTCCACTGCATTTTCCTTCTCCAGGATAGCTGCGATGATAGGTCCGGAAGACATGTACGCACAAAGATCTTTGTAGAAAGGTCTTTCTTTGTGGACTTCGTAAAACTTACCCGCCAATTTAGGAGTCAGTCTCGTGGCCTTCATGGCTACGATTTTGAAACCTCCCTCTTCGATCATTTTCAAAATTGCACCTGAATTGCCAGCCTCAAAAGCGTCCGGCTTGATCATGGTGAATGTTCTGTTTCCTGCCATGGGATTGTATCTATTGGTTTAAATCGGTCGCAAAAATAGAGGTTTTCCTTTCAATTTCGGCTACACCCTCCAGGAATCTCTGCTATTTCGCTTATTTTCAGAGAGATTCACACTTTGGCATTTCTGAAAAAATTACTGACCTTTGCAGGCTACTAGAGCCAATGTGCTGCTGAACAGATTCTAATGGAAGCTTTAGCTACATTTCAAAGAGAACTTTCTTCACCCAAAAAAATATTCATTACCACCCACGTCAAGCCCGATGCCGATGCTTTGGGTTCTTCTTTGGGTCTTGCCAACTACCTGTTGAAAAAAGGCCATGAAGTGACGGTGGTGACCCCTTCCGACTATCCCTCCTTTCTCTATTGGATGCAGGGCAACGATTGGGTTTTGGATTTCTCCAAAGACGGAGACAAGGAACTTGCCACCGAAAAGCTGAATGAAGCAGATGTGATTTTCTGTCTGGACTTTTCGGTCCTCAACCGGGTCAATGAACTCGGAGAGATGATCCGCAAATCCAAGGCGTTTATTGTCAACATCGATCATCATCAGGACCCGGAGGACTTTGCCGACTTCAGATTCTGGAGTACAAAGGCAGCTGCTACCTGCGAGCTGGTCTATGAACTGATCGTGAAGCTGGGGGACAAAAATCTCATCGATGCGGGCATCGCTTCCTGCCTTTATGCAGGAATCATGACCGATACTGGAGGATTTCGCCATCCCAATACCACCAAAAACGTCCATCTCGTCGTGGCAGAGCTGATTGATTTGGGGGCAGATCCCTCTCAGATTTCCAATTTGATCTATGACTCCAATTCGGTCAATCGACTGAAATTTATCGGGTTTGCGATCACCCGAAGGCTGGTGGTCAGGGAAGACATTCACACGGCCTATTTTGTCATCAGCAAAAAAGATCTTAAAAAATATCAAAGTCAGACCGGTGACACAGAGGGACTGGTCAATTATGCTCTATCTTTGGACGGCATTAAGCTGGCTGCACTTTTCTCAGAGCGGGAGGACGGAATAAAAATTTCCTTCCGATCCAGTCCTGAAGTAGCGGTCAACAAGTTTGCTGCGTCTTACTTCGAAGGAGGTGGACATAAAAACGCCGCGGGAGGAAAGTCAATGCTTAGCCTGAAAGAGACCGTCGAGGTTTTTGAACGACTCGTCGAGAAATGTCAGGAGCAGCTTTTCCAAACCGAAGGCATCAGCGCCGAGTAATCGGAAAACAATAGAAAATTGAAAATTCACTTAAAATTTATGAAAACCAAAAACAGCCTTTTGGCAGTCCTGACCCTCGTAATCGGTCTGGGTACGCTTACCTCCTGCAAGAAAACTCAAGTCACTGAAAAAGACGGAATCGAGTACACCTACGTGAAGGAGGGTTCCGATAAAGCTTCCAACGGTGACTTTATCCTTTACAACTTGGTCATCACCAATGCCGAGGATTCGGTCATCTACAGCACCTTGGATCAGCCTTTCCCAGGTTATCTGATGGCAAATGATTCCCTCCCTGCTCAAAATGGCATGGATGAGATTTTTCTCAATCTTAAACAAGGTGACTCCATCACTTTTCAATCTACTGCCAACATCATCTTCAGCGGTAATTTCCCTGCATTTCTTCAGGGAGAAGATCAGTTGACTGTAAAGTTGGGCGCTTTTGCCGTTAAGACGGAAGCAGAAATGCAATCCTACTACGAAGAGGTGATGATGGCTGAGCAGGCTAAAAGTGCCGAGAGAGCTAAATCCCTGATGGTAGAGCAAGCAGCTACGATCGAGGCTTATGCAGCTGAGAAGGGCCTGAATGCACAAAAGACTGAAAACGGACTCTACTACGTGATCGAGCAAGAGGGAACAGGCGATGCTGTGACTCCGGGTACTACTATGTATGTGAACTATGCGGGTTACCTATTGGACGGTACTTTGTTTGATACCTCTTGGGAAGAAATCGCCAAAGCCAACAATGTTTTCAATGAAGGCCGTCCTTATGAGCCACTTCCTGTCAATGTAGGCATGGGCCAAGTCATCCCAGGTTGGGACGAAGGTTTGATGCTATTGAAAAAAGGATCCAAGGGCAAATTCCTGATCCCTTCTCCTCTAGCTTATGGTGAAGCAGGTGCAGGTGCCATGATTCCCGGAAACTCCATTTTGATTTTTGACGTAGAAGTGGTCGACGTTCAGAAATAAAGCCAAAAAATAACTAAACCAATATCTATGAATCCAAGACTTAAAGCCCTTTTTACTGTCCTTATTGGCTCTTTCGCAGCCCTATCTTGCGTGGATCCTGATCAGACCCAAGAAGTGCTTTTGGAAAGGGACAAGGAGGCGATCGAAAAGTATTTGTTGGAGAATCCGCTTCCATCTGCTAAAGAATATACAGATCAGTTTAGTGGATTTTACCTGTTTTGGGAAGTGTCAGTGGATCCTACCTACAACGAGACTATTTTGGTAGCTGACACCGTCCGATTCAATTATACCGGCAAATTGTTGTCTAATTCCGTTTTTGGAACTTCCATTGAGCAAGTGGCCCGGGACAATAATATATATCGGGAAAGCGACACTTATGAGCCCATTCAAATAGTGATGAATGACCCCAGATTTGGAGCTATACCCGGTGTGGAATTCGCTTTGGCTTTGATGAGGCCAGGAGAAAAAGCAACCGTTATCTTCCCCTCCAGACTGGGCTATGGATCCGAGTCCAGGCCCGGCATACCACCCAACTCTCCTTTAGTGTTTGATTTGGAACTGGTCCAAGTAAAAGAGGGCCTTAACCACCTGAATCCATGAAATTATTCCGAAATCTCTTTTTCTTTTCTGTCCTAGCTTATTTGGCTTCCTGTGAGCCGAATAATCCTTTTGTCACAGGGCCGATCTATGATGCGGCAGGAAATCTGGCTATAGACAGGGAAAAAATAGATTCCTTTTTGGATACAGCAAGGATAGACAGTATTTACAGAATTCATGATCCTTCTGGGGTTGTCATCATTGTTCAAGAAGATGGTGTAGGAACCCGGCCTGTGACCAATTCTGTAGTTTATACCGAATATACTGGATACCTGATGACTGATGGAACAGTATTCGATACGACTGATGAAGATATTGCCCGTGAAAATGGAATATTTTCTGAATCCAGAGATTATGTGACCTTTCGTTTTGTATTGAATACAGGCCAAGTAAGGCCCGGGTTTGATATAGGATTTAGTCGTATAAGGCCTGGGACTAAGGGACAAATGATTTTGCCTTCGCCTTGGGCCTATCGAGATCAGGCAGTAGGAGAAAGAATTCCTGCGAATGCCATTTTGGTTTTCGATTTTGATTTCTTAGGAATAGATTAATAAAAAAGGCCTTCGGGCCTTTTTTCATTTAAACAGTCGTGGAAAAAAAGCAGGGACCTTTCTTTGATACTCCCGATAAGCGTCACCAAAAAATTCCAACAGATTTTGCTCTTCAAAATAAATCCCAAAGGGCAAATACACCATCAGGCATGCCAAGTGAATCCCTGCCCCCAAAGTACCGGAAACCATAAAATAGCCCCCAAAAATCAGTAATAGTCCCAAGTAGAGGGGGTGCCTGACTTTGGAATAGATACCTTGGATAATCAGGTCATTAGTTTTAGGTTCGGATTCGATCAGAAATTTTCTCACTGATATCTCCCGTATCGATCTCAGCAGCACAATCACTCCCAGGGTGGCGACCAAGTAGCCCAAATGGCTGAGGATTTGGATGGGAGGAAAAAGAAGTAGCGGAGGCAAAAGAGAGGCCTGAACTAAAAGAAGAAAAAACAAAACCAAAGAAAGCAAAGAGTAAAGGAGTCGGTAGTTTTTGTAAAAGTTTGGCCACTTCGCCTTTAAAATTCTTTTTAACTTGGACGCAGCAAGTGCAGAATGAATCGTATAAAATGCAGCCCAGCTTAAGGCCATCAGAAGGTAGGGCACCATTCGAAAATTGTTAATTCTAATCCTAGACTTTTACCCAAAGTATGAAAATCGGAATAATCCGCGAAGGAAAAAATCCACCCGACGACCGAACGCCCTTTACTCCGGAGCAGCTAAGCCAGCTCAAAGCCAAGTTTGGAGATCAGCTGGAATTTTTGGTTGAGTCCAGCCCCAATCGTTGTTTCAGCGATCAGGAATATCAGGAAGCGGGGATTGCTGTGGTGGAGGACATTTCCGAAGCGGAGATTCTATTTGGTGTCAAGGAAGTGCCGGTCAGTCAATTGATTCCCGAAAAGACCTATTTTTTCTTTTCCCATACCATCAAGGAGCAAGTCTACAATCGCCCGCTTTTACAGGCTGTTTTGAAGAAAAACATCCGTCTCATCGATTATGAGGTGCTCAAGGATGAAGAGGGAAAGCGGGTGGTGGCATTTGGCCGATGGGCAGGCATAGTCGGTGCCTACAATGCGTTTTGGACCTACGGACAGAAGACCGCCTTGTATGAAATCAGAAGAGCGCGAAGTCTCCGGGATTTGGAAGAAATGCATCAGGAGCTTCGCAAAGTGCAGCTACCTCCCATCAAGATCGTGGTCACAGGCTCCGGAAGAGTGGGAAGCGGGGTCAAGGAGGTTTTGGATTCTCTGGGTCTTCGGCGGGTGACTACGCAGGAATTTCTCCACCACTATTTCGAAGAGCCGGTTTACGTGGTATTGGGTTCATCGGATTACAACCGTAGAAAATCCGACGGAGGATACGATAGGGAGGAGTTTTATGCCCATCCTGAGAAATACGAAAGTCATTTTCAGAAATTCGCAGAGGCAGGTGAGTTGCTCATTGCCGCTGCCTATTGGGCCAAGGGTGCTCCCAGGCTTTTCCGCTTGGAGGATATCCAAAGCCCGGATTTTGCCCTTTCGGTGATCGCGGATATCACCTGTGATATCGGGGGCTCGATCCCTACTACTTTGCGGGCCTCTACTATTCAATCGCCGGTTTATGACGTAGAAAGAGATTCCGGCCTGGAGATTCCCGCTTTTGGAAGTCAGACCAGTATTTCCGTGATGGCCATTGACAATCTTCCCTGCGAGCTTCCCCGGGAGGCCAGTGCGGAGTTTGGGCGTCAGCTTTCTCAATGGGTGATTCCCGCTCTGTTTGAAGAAAATTCAGGCATTTTGGAACGTGCCACCGTAGCCCGAGATGGGGATTTGACTTTGGAGTTTATGTATTTGAGTGATTATGTCCGTGAGTTCAATGAAGAATCTTAACCGCTTTTTAGAGTCTACCCTTCTTAAGCCGACCATGACCGGATCGGATGTGGATGTTTTGGTCCGCGATGCCATTCAGGAGCAGTTTGTCGGGGTATGTGTTCCTTCTTTTTGGGTCAAAAAAGTAAAAAGAGAACTTCAGCAGGAGGATATTCAGTTGGTGACTGTCATTGGTTTTCCTTTTGGATTTGAAGATACAGCCAGCAAGTTGGCCCAAACTCAGGAAGCGATTCGTCAGGGAGCGGATGAATTGGATTTGGTTTGGTCACAGACAGCATTTCATTCCGGGATGAATTGGCCGAAGATTGAAATTTCCCAGATCGCCAAAATCTGTCACGAAGAAGAGCGAATACTCAAAGTGATCATTGAGACGGCTTACCTTTCTCCTGAGCAGATTCGTGAAGCATGTTTGATCTGTCAGGATGCCGGAGCAGATTACGTGAAGACATCCACTGGATATGCGCCAACTGGAGCAAAGACCGAAGATATCAAGCTGATGAGAAGCACCTTGGGATCAGGAGTGGGGATCAAAGCCAGTGGAGGGATCAAAACGCTCGATTTCGCTTTGGAATTGATAGCAGCAGGTGCAGATCGAATAGGGACCAGTTCAGCTTTGGGTCTGATGAAGGAAGTAAGGGCTCGGGAAAGCTAGTCTCTGCTGAAGAAAATCAGCAAAAATGGGATGATAAAGAAGGTAAGCAGGATGTAGGCAAATCCGATAACCCGATTTTTTACCGCACTTTTCCCCATAAATCGGGCGATTTGTACCGGGATGTTTCTGAGTCTGGGGAAAGGCAAAAAGATCAGCGCACCAAATCCATTAAACAAAATATGGACAATGGCTAAGGCGATCGCTGCTTCTGTTTTGTAGACCGAGGCAATTACTGCCGTAATTGTGGTCCCCAGATTGGCTCCGACGATAAATGGGAAAGACTTAGCCAAACTTACTTTTCGATTGGCCACAAGCGGTACCACAAGAGAAGTGGTCACCGTACTGGACTGGACTAGTGCGGTAAAAAAAGTGCCGTAAATGAAAGAAAGCCCTGATTTTTTGAAAATGAGATCATTGATCCGATTAAAATTATCCAGGACAAAGGTCTTGTACATCGTGGAGGACAGAACTTTGATCCCACCGAAGACCAAGAAAACTGCCAAGATCATGGTCACAAAGGGAATGCTGATATGATCTGTGATCCATTGGGTCAGTGGTCGAGTGAAAATCTTATTGTACACAATGGGCCCTTCAAAGGCATCGTCTGTGGCAAATAATGAGGCAATCTGCACCGCGATTTTGCTGAGGAAACCGAAATAGATTTCCAAAGGCAGAAGAATAATCACACTCAGGATATTGAACAAATCGTGGAGAATCCCTGCGGAGAGGGCTCTCCGAAACTCCTTTTTCTTCATGATAAAGGAAAAAGAGACTAAAGTCGAGGTAAGTGTGGTACCGATATTGGCTCCCAAAACCATGGGAACCGCCTGCTGAAGGGTCATATTTCCCGAGGCCACAATGGCTACAATACTTGCGGTCACAGTAGAACTGCTCTGAATCAAGGCAGTAACCAAAAGACCGATAAACAAGCTGATGAAGGGATTGCGTGTAGCGAGGAGAATCTCATTGGCCACCGTGTCATTGATCGCTCCCATGGCTACGGTGAGCAAGTCAATGGAAAAAATAAAAAGCAGAAGGCCAAGCCCTACCTGAATGTAGTTTTTTAGGTTTTTTGAGACATTGGATTTACTTAGTTCCTCACTTTCCATTCCCTAGACAATGAATTAATTTTTGGATTACCCTGTGTAGGGATGTGATGAGCAGAATTTTTAATCAATTATTGAGCAAAAGTTGAATATTTTTTCAGAATAACCAGCTAAACTAGGGTTGATAAAGAAGGTTTTTTGGCTAGTTAACAATTTGTTAACATGACCTCAGGATTATCTTCAGTAATTTGGCGCGAAAATTAAGCCACCCGGCTATGAAGCAGAAAAAATTAGATCAGAATATCAATCAGGACAAGCTTTCCAAAACAGCCTATGCCCTGTTTGATTTCACCAAAAGTGAGCGCCCCTTTCTGATTACGGTATGTATTTTAATCTCTATCGCAGGTCTGATTACTCCCTACCACTATGCGGCCATGTGGTTTGGTTTTGCTCTTGCCGCTTATTCTGCTATTGCCAATGACAGTATTCAGACCATCGGTACCTTCATAGCATCCAACAGTCAGCGTCCATGGTACCTGTTATGGCTGTTTATGGGACTGATTTTCGTGGGTACGGTCACTTACAGCTGGATGACTTATGGTGGTGATGTGAGTTATGAGCGATTGAGTGTGCCTGGTCTGGAAAAAGCTCCTGAAAGCTTTGTTTTTCTTCAGTTGGCTGCCCCTATCGTTCTGTTGATTATGACCCGGTTTAGAATGCCGGTTTCTACCACTTTCCTTTTACTCAATGTCTTCACCTACAAGGCGGGAACGATCGTAGACGTGATGACCAAAAGTTTCTTGGGCTATCTCTTGGCCTTTGTTTTGGCCATTATGGTTTGGTTTGTTTTGGAGCGATTTGTCAAAAACTACCTAAAAGGAAAGCCAGCTCCCTACTGGATCTATTTGCAGTGGATCACCTCAGGTCTGCTTTGGGCAGTTTGGATTATGCAGGATGCCGCCAATATCGCAGTGTTTTTGCCCCGTCAGCTCAATTTGTATGAGTTTTTGGTCTACACTGGCTTTATCTTCTTTGGCTTAGGGTTTCTTTTTTACCTCAAAGGGGATAAAATCCAGGATATTGTCAATGAAAAGTCCAATGTGACAGATGTACGCGCGGCGACTATAGTGGATTTGGTCTACTCCGTCATTCTTGTCTACTTCAAAATGTACAGCAAAGTGCCCATGAGCACCACTTGGGTATTTATCGGCCTTTTGGCGGGAAGGGAGTTGGCCATCGCTCTGGGTAAACACGGGAAATCCACCAAGAGAAAAGCTTGGCTTTTCAGAGCCTTTCGGTTGGGAAGAAAAGATGTGTTCAAGGCCCTGTTTGGGCTGGTTGTATCTTTGATTTTAGCCATCATTATCAATGAAGGTGTACGAAAAGAAATCATGGATCTATTCTAATTCCCCTCTGGTTTGGAGCTATACACGCACGAGTACTTTATGAATGAAGCCCTGAAGCAAGCCAAAATGGCTTTTGAAGAAGGGGAAATTCCGGTCGGGGCAGTGGTGGTATCCAAAAATCGAATCATTGGGAGGGGATATAATCAGACGGAGAAGCTTCAGGACGTCACTGCGCATGCAGAAATGCTGGCGATCACCTCAGCGGCCAATTACCTGGGGAGCAAATACTTGGCGGAGTGCAGAATGTATGTCACCTTGGAGCCCTGTGCCATGTGTGCGGGTGCATTGTTCTGGGCGCAAATGGGGGAAGTTTATTTTGCTGCCGCTGATTCCAAGAGAGGTTTTCATCAGTACAATTCTCACATGCTTCATCCAAAAACCAAAGTATTCTCCGGTATCCTAAAAGAAGAATCCGAGACTTTAGTTCTTGATTTTTTCCGAAAACTGAGAGAATAAGGCTTTTTCTTTGTGAAAAGAACCTTTTTGTGAAATGTGGGGTTGAAAGAGTAATACTTATTTTAGGACACTTTAAATCAATGTTTAACCCAAAAATTCAATAAAATGGCTTTTACTCTCCCATCTTTACCTTATTCTTTTGACGCGCTTGAGCCGCACATCGATGCCAAAACGATGGAAATCCATCATGGCAAGCACCACAATGGATATGTCACTAACCTAAACAATGCTATTGCTGGTACTGATTTGGAAGGCAAATCCCTGGAAGATCTCATGCAAGTGGCCGGTTCTAATGTGGCAGTAAGAAACAATGGAGGTGGTCACTGGAATCACAGCTTGTTTTGGCAAGTACTTTCCCCTACCGGAGGCGGAGAGCCCACAGGAGATCTTTCCGGTGCCATCAATGCAAAATTCGGCAATTTTGATTCATTTAAGGAAGTATTCAATAAGGCAGCAGCTACTCGGTTTGGTTCAGGCTGGGCTTGGTTGATCGTCACGACATCCGGACAGCTGGAAGTGGTAAGTACGGCTAATCAGGATAACCCGCTGATGGATGTGGCAGAGATCAAGGGTACTCCTATTTTGGGTCTTGATGTTTGGGAACATGCTTATTATCTCAATTACCAAAACAGAAGACCTGACTACGTTTCTGCATTTTGGAATGTCATCAATTGGGCAGAAGTAGATAGAAGATACAAGGCAGCGCTATAAGCGTTGTCCGTCAAAAGAAGGATCCCGAACTTTATGGTTCGGGATTTTTTTTGTCCTAAACCGAATAAAATATTGTCCGAATATGAGACAGGTTTTTTTCTTGAAAAAGGGGAAACATGCTTTTTCAGCTCATTTAGGGGGATTTCCTTCTGTTGGCATTTCATTTTCCTATAGAGTGGCATAAGACTAAGCCAACAAAACAATGAAAACGACCAACTTTATTTTTCTCACCATTTTGACCTATCTCCTTGGGATAAGCAATCTGGCCGCCGGACCCAAAGAGATTTCAAAAATCTCCGGAAAGGTTGAGGATCAATCCGGTCAAGCCGTTCCTTATGCCAATGTAGCCCTAATTGCTGTGGATGGGGGATTGGTGGATGGTGCTGTATCGGATGAAAACGGTTCCTTCACCATCGAATCTGTGAAAGCAGCCAAAGTCAAATTGGTCATCTCCTCGATCGGATATGCTACCTATTCCTCGGAAGCTTTTGAATTGGTTCCGGGAATGTCCAAGGACTTTGGCAAACTGGTCATCCAAGATGAAATGACGGGATTGGATGAGGTGACCGTAAAAGCATCCCGACCAGAAATCATCATCGAACCCGACAAAACTATCGTCAATGTAGAAGGTACAGTGATGGCCGAGGGATCCAATGCGCTGGATGTGGTAGGAAGATCTCCGGGTATATATGTAGATCAGGACGGTAATATCAACCTGAATGGCCGCACTGGCGCTACTGTGATGATCAACGATCGCCCGACCTACATGAGTGCCACCGATTTGGCCAACTTTCTCCGGTCTATGCCTGCTGACAATATCAAAAGCATTGAAGTGATCAACAATCCTTCTTCTCGCTTTGATGCGGAAGGCTCCGCCGGAGTGATTAATATTCAGCTCAAAAAGAACACTGTGGATGGCGTGTTTGGAAATGTCATGGTAGGAAGCCAATACAATGGACAATATGCTCCCAATGCCGGTGCTACACTCAATGTGAAAAAAGGAAAGTGGTCCACCAACGGAACCCTGAACTACAACGAGTATGCAGTCTACAATGACTTGGATATCAACAGGAATTTTATCTTGGAAGAGGGTGTATCCAACTTCAATCAGGATTCCAGAATCACTTCCCGGTACAAAACCCCATCCTTTGTAGGCTCTGCCAACTATGAGATCAATGAAAATCAAAACTTGGGAATCAACCTTCAAGCATCGAATTCCAGAGACATTAATACCAGCTCATCAACGACTGTAGTGACCAATCCCGGTCAGGAGTTCAACAACTACATTGAATCTTTCAATGACTCCGAAGGAACAAGAAACCGGGTTTTCACGAACCTTCACTACGATGCCAAGCTGGATACAGTGGGTACCAAGATTTCGGCCGACGTGGATTTCACCTTGATGGATTCTGAAAACAGCTCTCTTTTGGACAATAGTTATTGGGCTGGAAATGATCCTGAGGGAGGCTTCTCGGACCGGGTATTGACGATCAATGACATGTTTTACACCATTCTGACTGCCAAAGTGGATTTCATCAAGCCACTGAAGGGAGGCAAAACTCTGGAAACCGGCGTAAAAGGAAGCTGGGTGGAATCTGACAACGATTTGGACTTGAGCCGTGCTGTGGGTGAAGGTCCTTATGAGCCGGATCCCAATTCCAACCGATTCATCTACAATGAAAATGTTCTGGCAGCCTATGCCATGCTCAAAGGTTCTTTCAATGAAAAATTCAGCTATCAGGCAGGTCTGAGAGGGGAATATTCGGACATCACAGGCAATTCAGTCACCCTGGAGCAGGTGAATAAGCAAAACTATTTCAATCTATTCCCAAGCTTATTTCTACAGCAAAAGGTGAGCGATAAGTACCAGATCGTGTACAATGCCAACCGGAGAATTACCCGTCCCAACTACCGTCTGCTCAATCCCTTTGTATACTACATCGATCCACTGACCTCTGAGCAGGGCAATCCTAATCTCAGACCCCAGTATTCTACCAATTTTGAAATGAACCACATCCTAAAAGGAGCCTACCAGTTCACTTTGGGCTATAGCGTGACTGAGGATGCATTCATGCAGGTGTTTGAGCAGGATCAGGAATCCCGTTCTACGACCACCTTTACCGATAATTTCGATAAGACCAGAAATGCCAACTTCCGTGCGATTCTTCCTTTTGAAATCAAAAAATGGTGGAATACCTCCAACATGGTGCAGGTGAATTACAATCAGTTTCAGTCCCAAATCGGGGAAGATGTCCTGGATGTAGATCAGGTATCCTACATGGTACGGACCCAGCAAAACTTCACTCTCCCCAAAGGATTCAAGCTGGAGTTGATGGCGATGTATCTGGGGCCCCAGATTTGGGGTCAGGGAAGTATTGAAGGATTCGGATGGTTGGATTTGGGCGTGACCAAGTCCCTGATGAAGGATAAGTTGTCGCTTTCCGTGAATGGAACGGACCTTTTCCGCACTCAGGTCATCAAAGCCACAGTCGACTTTGCGGATATCGATACCTCCTTCAGACAGTATAGAAGCAATCAGGGAATTCGGTTTACTCTGCGATACAATTTCGCCAAAGGAGAAAGCTTCCGGGTCAAATCCAGCACAGGCAGTTCTGAAGAAAGAAACCGTCTGGATTAATTTCTCTTTTTTGACCAAAAAACCAGAGCCTCTTCTTCCGGAAGGGGCTTTGCTTTTTTATGGAAAAAAATGAAGCTTAGCCTGATGAATCTCTGGGATTTTCATACGCACCAAAAAGGGAAGGACCATTCGATCTTCAATGGAGAGGAAAATCCCGAAGAAAGCAGGTATCGTTCCTTGGGAATACATCCTTGGACTTTAGATCAGTTTTGGGAGAAAAAATGGGATGATATTTCCAAGCAGGTGAAAGATTCCGCTTCCGTGCTAGCCATCGGAGAATGTGGCTTTGACCGGATCAAAGGACCCGATTTGGAGCTACAGAAAGCAGCTTTTCATGCCCAGACCAGGCTAGCTTTTGAGTTGGGTATTCCCGTTATTTTGCATTGTGTCAAAGGGCACGATTTGCTCCTGGAATACCTGAAAAAAGAAAAAAATCCCCCGTCAATCATTTGGCACGGATGGAATTTAAAGCCTGATTTGGCTATCCGGCTATTGGATTATCCAGTATTTTTCTCCTTTGGGCACCATTTGGAAAAAGAAGGTAGCCATGCCCAAGCTTGGCTAAAAGCCTGTCCTACCGATCGCATGTTTTTGGAGACTGACAATTCCAATGTGGAAATTTCTCAGATTTATCAGGCTGCTTCCCTAATTTTGGGCCGTTCTCCGGCGGAGCTCGCTCAGGGGTTGATCTCAAATTGGAATCAGATAAGCAGTAGAAAAATACAATGAATGATTTTGCTTGGCTCAGTAGAACAGAGCTAATCACCGGGCGTGAGGGCTTGGAAAGGCTAGCCCAAAAGCATGTGTTGGTGGTAGGTTTGGGTGGAGTAGGTTCTTTTGCAGCGGAATTTATCGCTAGATCCGGCATAGGGCAAATGACCATCATCGACGGAGATACCGTGGATATCTCCAATGTCAACCGGCAGCTGCCGGCGACTCAGCTGAATGTGGGGCAATCCAAAGCGGAATGGATGGAGGAGCGCTTGCAGGCCATCAATCCCAAGATGAAGATTCAGTCGATTCGACAATTTCTAAATCCCCATGAGATGACTGCTCTTTTGGAAGCCCATGAGTTTGATTACGTGGTGGATTGCATTGATAGCTTCACTCCAAAGATGCATCTGATCGAAGGGGCAAGAAAACGGGGCTTCCGCCTCGTCAGCAGTATGGGTGCAGGAGGCAAAGTAGATCCTACACAGATCAAAGTGGTGGACTTTGCAGATACCTATCAGTGCAAACTAGCCAAGATGCTGAGAAAGCGCCTGAAAAAGCGCGCGATTTATGGCGGGTTCAAAGCCGTCTTTTCTTCGGAGGAGGTGATCAAGGAAAGCCTGATGCTCACCGACGGGAGCAATTTCAAGAAATCTGCCTATGGTACCATGTCCTTTCTGCCCGCAGCCTTTGGCTGTGCCTGTGCTGCTACCGTGGTCAATGACCTCTTGGCCAGTTGATCAATTGAAATGGTAAAGGAAAATCAAGAGACCTGTGAAAGCAGGTTTTTTTTGGTCTTTGATCTCCAATTTGACTTCTACTTCTGCTTTCACTGTGCCACGAAGGTTGGCCACATTTTTAAGCCGGGCGACCAATCTCACCTCGCTGTCAACAGTGACAGCTTGTGCAAAGCGGAAATTTTCGATTCCGTAATTGATCATCATTTTCAGGTTATTGACCTGCACAATTTGCTCCCAGAGGAAGGGGACTATACTCAGGGTCAGATATCCGTGGGCGATGGTATTGCCAAATGCTCCTTCTTTCTTGGCTCGTTCCGGGTCACAATGAATCCACTGATGATCGTTCGTAGCGTCGGCAAAAAGTTGGATTTGATCCTGAGTAATCCTGAAGTAGTCAGAGGCTCCTAGTTCCTGCGCGATATAGTGCTCAAATTCTTCAAAACTTCCGATAGAAATGGGTTGCATTGGTGGTTTTTTGGTTTGGGGGCTCAAAATAGGGAATCGGTTTTTTTTTGCAAAAATTCATCCACCCAAAAACGGCCTTGAAAGAATAGAATTTGAATATCGTAGAATCATGAAAATTTTTTTATAAATTTTTACCTAAAAAATTTTTAATAAGTTCACCTTCATTTATACTTGCTATAATTTTCCCTTATCGATGTTGAATTATCAAGGTTTTGTCTGCTTTTTCTGTCTTTTTTTAGTAGGAGCTATTAAAGGCTTTTCTGCAACTACCCCTCCTGTTTATTCTCAATTGGCAGAACGCCAAGTAGTCACCATCCAAGCTGATTTTTCGGTCAGTCATGAGGTCATTAAGGAGATTTTGATTTTGTCAAGAGAGGGACTTGACCATGCTCGGGTCGTGTTGGGCTACGATAAGCTGAGAAGTATTGAAGCCTTTGAAGCCGAGATGATCCATCCCATTACCCAGAAATCGATACTGAAAACCAAATTGAAAGATCTTCGGGATGTTGCCCAATTTTCTCAAGTCAATATTTTCGATGACAATCGGCTGAAGATTTACGAACCTACCTCCTCGATTTTTCCTGTAAAAGTGAAAATCAGGTATGTAATGAAGTCCAAAACCAACTTTGCCCTTCCAACTTGGGTACCTATTCCGAATTATAATCAAAAGGTCAAAGAGGCAGCTTTTTCTGTAGGATTTCCCGATCAGCTGGGGTTGAAGTACAAGGAAGTAAATCTGACGGCTGAGAAGAAAGAGAGCTTGGAGGCTGGTTTGAAAACCATCTCTTGGATAGTAGCTGACCTGGAGGTCCAGGGCAAAGACTTCAAAAAAGAAGATGACCATAGACTCCTGCTTGCGCCTGTTCGGTTTGGACTGGAAGGTGTGGTAGGAGAAATGAGCGATTGGACCGGTTTGGCATCTTGGCAGTACCAACTCAATAAAA
Source organism: Algoriphagus confluentis (assembly GCF_036245625.1). Taxonomy (NCBI): domain Bacteria; kingdom Pseudomonadati; phylum Bacteroidota; class Cytophagia; order Cytophagales; family Cyclobacteriaceae; genus Algoriphagus; species Algoriphagus confluentis. Next base: position 44,287 of record NZ_BTPD01000019.1, on the reverse strand, counting down.
ACAGGGACAAACTTCCGGATGCCTTTAAAACCCAAATCTTGGAAATGGTCAAGGATGCAGATTCAGATTTTAAGAAGATCCAGATTTTGTATCAGTACCTTCAGAAAAACTATCGCTATGTAAGTATCCAACTCGGCATCGGTGGCTGGCAAACCCAACTGGCAGCGGAAGTCTATCAGAATAAGTTTGGGGATTGCAAAGGACTCACCAATTTGATGAAAGCCATGCTGGCAGAGGTGGGGATTGAGTCGTACTACACATTGGTATATGCAGGATCCAATGCCGATGATATCGAGGTAGACCTTCCCTCCAATCAGTTTAATCATGTCATCCTTCAAGTACCTTCGGAAACAGGCCCTATCTGGCTGGAGTGTACTTCGAGTACGCTACCGGCGGGCTATTTGGGAGAGTTTACCAAGGGAAGGCATGTATTGGTGGTCCGAGAAAAGGGTGGGTATTTGACCCAAACGCCAAGCTATACTACTGAAAGTTGGAATACCTTGAGCAGCAAAAATAAAATCAAAATTGATCAACAGGGAAATGCTGCTATTGAGTCCGAAGTATCTGCCCAGGGAAATTTTGCCGTGACCCTGACTGATGTCAAATTCCATTTGGATACGCGACAGCAGCGCGATTTTCTCAATCGAAATTCAGGCGTATCAGGACTTCTGGTCAATGACTTTCAGATTGATTTGCATCAGGAAGACTCCTTGCCCAAGGCTAAATTGGCTTATGACGGAGCCATTATCAAATTTGTTCAAAGCACAGCCAAACGGCATGTACTGAAATCCTTTTTAGGAAAAATCACCGAAGATCAACTGGCTTTTTCCAACCTATTTAAAACCGAAGAATACGAAATCCAGCTCCCAGAGCCTTGGCAATCCGAATCCCAACTTCCCCAAGTTGACCTTAAAGAGGAGCATTTTACCGCATCCCTTCATAGTCGTTTGGATAGAGATCGGCTTTCCATTAGCATTTTGCTACAGGTCCGGCTTCCCGAGGAGTTTTCAGCTGAAGAAAAAACGAATCTGGTAAAGCGCATCAATTCGACCTTTGATTACTCTTTATTGTTCTTAAAAACCCCTTCCCCAAGCACTATAATTAACCCATGAAGAAACTGTTTTTCCTTGCTTTTTTGGCCCTTTTAGCGGGATTTGCTAATGCACAAAGTCAAAAAATGGGAGATCTGTCTCCCGAAGAGATTGCCTACACTGAAGTAGCCTACGAACCGGGTTCTTCAGCCATTATGCTTGTGGCTACGGCTGACTCCAAGTTTTTCTCCCAGATATTTGAGACCCTCCACTTTCGCAGAATCAAAATCCTGACCGAAGCAGGCAAAGAATATGCGGATATCAAAATCAGGTACTATCGGGGAGATAAAGGAACCGAAGAGATCTACGGAGAAAAAGCCCAGATTATCAACTTTGTGGATGGCAAGCCGGTCATCACCAAGCTGGGAAAAGAAAACATCTTCGATGTGGACTTGGGTGACGGATATCGGGAAAAGAGATTCGTTTTTCCTGATGCCCAAGTTGGATCTATTTTGGAATACACCTTTCGAAAGGCTGATAAAAACCTGGAGTTTTTGGATGGCTGGACCTTTCAAAATGCCATGCCTACACTCTATTCCAAATATCAGGTGACTATGATTCCTCAATTGGAATACAAGACCATAGGCCAGGGATCTAATTTTTTCACCAAAGCAGAAAGAGAATCCAATAACGGGACCTATTCCTGGACGCTGAGAAATCTATATTCTCTCAAGGAAGAGCCCTACATGAAAAATTACCGCGATTACTTAGACCGGGTAGAGTTTCAGTTGTATCGCTATCAGGTAGCGGCAACCACTTCGGGGGCTGAATGGAAGGACTTCCTCAGCACTTGGGAAAAGCTAGGTAATGAAATGATCGAGTACTATTCCATGAAGGGATTCTACCGGACCAACCCCATCGAAAAGGATGCCCTTTCTATTGATCTTTCCGGTGCAAATGAAACCGAAAAAGCAAGAAAGGCCTACTACTATATTCGGGATAATTTTACCAATGAAGGTGTGGATTGGATCTACACCAATCAAACGCTCCCTCAGCTTTTGAAATCCAAGCAGGGGACTCCGGGAGAGCTGATTTTGGCCTACATGGGTCTATTGAAGTCCATGGGAATCTCCTGTGAGCCGGTATTGATCGGAAGTAAAGGATACGGGCGCAGTTCTATTGTTCCCTACCCATTCCTCAATCAGTTTGATGAGATTCTTCTACTGGCTACTTTGGATGGCAAGCCCCAGTTTTTGGATTTGAGTGATCCCTTGGCCCCATTCGGCTACGTGGATTTGGATAAGCACGTTTCTGGTGGACTATTGCTGAAGAAAAACCAAAGTCAATTGATCAATCTGGAAATCAAACACAATTCATCAGAGATGATTTTCTCGGATGTGATTCTTGATCCAGAAAGTGGTGAGCTTCAGATGAATTACAATGTAAGGAGCTCTTATTATGAAGGCTTGGACCAATTTCACCAAGTGGACAATCTGAAAAAAGCCGAAAAACCGCTGACCGATATGTTTGACATGGAGGAATTGGAAATGGAGTTGAGGAATGTGGAGGTTGAAAATCTTCTTGAGGAGAAAAACTACCTCAACACCAAATTCCAATTGGCAATAGCAGGTGCAGCGGACCAGGATATGCTGGTGTTTAATCCTTTCAAGTTCTCGAGCTTTTCCAAGAATCCATTTACCCAGGATTTCCGGGTGTTTCCTGTGGACTTCGGCTATGCCTTTCAGCAATCTCTTGTGGCCAATATTCATATTCCGGAGGGATTCGAGATTGAAGACTATCCCACGGATGAGCTTTTGACCATTGATGGTGCGCCATTGATTTTTACTTTCAAAACAGAGCAGATCGGTCAGTTATTCAAGGTCAATGCCAAGATCGAGGTAAAGCAGCCTTTGATCTCTTCAGAGCAGTATGTGGATTTGAAGTTTCTGATGGAAAGTATCGCCAATAAGCTGAAAACACCAGTGATTTTGAAAAAGACCGTGCGCCCATGATTTTATGATCAGAAAGAGTCTTTTAATCTTGGTTATAACCTTACTTAATGTAGGGTTTTGCTTGGGTCAGGCTGATTTTGGGAAATATTCAGAAATGGAGTTGGTATTGGAAGAGGTTCCATTTCAACCTGATGCCAAAGTGGTGACCTTGTGGGAGGAGGCAAATAGCTATTTCGTAATTAATGGTCTTTCGACAGATTACCATTATCGGTTTAAGGTGCTCGATGATAATCATGAAAATTTTGGAGACATCCTGATTCCTTACTATAGGGGTAAGTACAATACTGAGGACATTTCCAAAATCCAAGCTCAGGTTTCCTATCTGGAAAATGGAAGTCGGAAAACCTTTGTACTTACAAAAAATGAAATTAAGGAGGTGAATCTTGGAGGAGGAGAATTTCAATACGTTTTGGTATTTCCGCATGTCAAAAAAGGGAGTATTCTTGAATTGAAATACCGGAAACTAGATCAGGAATATGGTATTTTAGAAGGCTGGGCCTTTCAAAAGAAGTACCCTGCCCTGTTTAGTAAGTACAGCTTTAAGGCCCCTGATTTTTTTCAGTATCAAATGATCATGCAGGGAAAGCAAGTGGCTGAAGCTGCTGAAATTTCCGAACGAAAAAATCAATACTCATGGCTTAGGAGGGATATTCCCTCCCTTCCAAATGAGCCATTTATTGGTAATTTATTGGATTATCAGGAGCGGGTGGATGGATATTTATTTTCCAGTCAGTATGTAAGTCCAAACCAGTCGGAAAATTCAGAAATCGTGTATTCTTCTTGGAGTCAATTGGCGAATGCCTGGCTTCAGGTCCCGGATATGAATTCCTACTATTTCCAATCTCCAGAATCCATCCCAGACTATCCCACCATAAAACTCGACAGCTTGACAAAGGTGGAACAGGCAAAGAAGATCTATCGCTATGTAGTCAATGAAATCAAGTATTTAGAGTCTTCTTGGATAGAGCCCATTTATCCACTGGATATTCTATTGAAGAAAAAAGAGGGGAATAGTTTTGATAAAAACCTTTTGTTTCTACATCTGCTCAGGAGGAGTGGATTTGAGGCAAATTTGGTCTTGATCAATGAAAGATATCGAGGGAGGACACAGCTGATTCCGGTTCCTTTTATTAATCAGTTTCATGATTGTGTGGTCCTTTTGAATTTAGAAGGGAATAATATTTTGGTGGATGCCAGTGATCCAAATGTTCCGTTTGGGATGCTACCAATCGAAAAAGTGAGGGATAGGGGATTTATACTGGAGTTTGATAAGGGAAGATTGGAGGACTTGACCTATACTCATAGATCAGGAAGTATACAAATGGTTAGCTTCGAAAGTCTTTCGGATGGAAGTATGGGCTTTAAGAGTCAGATTAAATTTTTGGATCAGGAAGCCCTTGCGATGAGTCAGTACCAGAAGGGAATTAAGGATTCGGTTGAATTACTAAAGAAAGATCAGAGGTTTGATCGATTTGAAATTTCTAACCTTACAAGCTTGGATCAGGTGGAAAGCCAACGTTCATTTTCCATTTTTTTTGATGCCAAGTTGGAAGAACCTAAAGATGAGCTTTTGTATTTGACTCCCTTTGCTTTTTCCAGATTTTTCGAAAATCCTTTTGTGCAGAATGATCGAGTGCTGCCAGTTGAATTTAATTATCCGTTTTTTGAAAATATTAATGCCAGCATTCCTATCCCTAAAGGATTTGAATTGGAGGATTATCCTGAGTCTGTTTCCATCACCAATCCAAGTAAGACGATCCGGTTTAGTTATCTGATAAATAAGGTAGATGATGAGTTAAAAATATCATCCAGATTAGAATTCAGTACTTCAGTGATTCCGGTTTCCGAATATGGTGATTTAAAGGTTTTAATGGAGACTGTTTCTTCTAAGCTGAAATCTCCCGTGATCTTGAAAAAGATTACTTTTCCTAATCCCTAAAACACAGCAACTTGGAATAGAGGACTTATTTGAGAATAGGGGAGAAAAAAATTTGCTAAACACCTGTAACTTTCCGATCGAATAGTCCATTTATCTATGTCCAATTATCTTCATGGTTTTATTCCCGAAGAGCAGCAGCGGCTGATCGATCAGGCGGGTTTTTTGGCACCTAAGATCTTCAAAAAGATTGATTTTTCGGGATGTAAGCACCTGCTGGAGATTGGTTCCGGAGTTGGGGCTCAAACACAAGTTTTGCTTAGTCTTTTTCCTCAGCTGAAAATCACCTGTGTAGATTATTCTGAGGCTCAAGTTGATAAGGCCAAGGAGAATCTTAGAGGATTTGAGGATAGGGTCACCTTTTCAGTTCAGAATGCGATGGATTTGGATCTGGATCAAAAATTTGACTCCGTATACATTTGTTGGGTTCTTGAGCATATTGCGGAGCCCAGGATAGTATTGGAGAAAATACAGAGACATCTTTTGCCGGGAGCTAAAGTATTCCTGACTGAGGTATTTAATTCCACCCATTACACCTTTCCAAGCCTGCCGTTCGCTCAGAAATACTATAAGGCCTACAATGATTTTCAGAGTCGGATCGGTGGGCATCCCAACATCGGAGCAAGTCTTGGTAATCTCCTTCAGCAGGCGGGATTTACCCAAATTTCGCATTGGTTAGGCGGGTTCCACTTAGATCAAACCCACCCGGAGGAGCTAAAAATTATGGTATCTTTTTGGGTGAAATTGATGAAAAGCGGTGCTGGGCATTTGATTAAAGCAGGCCTGATTACAGAAGAGGAGGTGAGGAAAATGGAAGAAGAATACCAAAAATTACCTGCGAATGAAAATGCCGTTTTTTTTATTCAATTTGTTCAGGCATTTGCTACTGTCTGATTCTCTATGAAAATAATTCGTTGGGTCTTTCGCTTCATTTGGAAATTAACCCTCTGGTTTTTTGGGCTTTCCATCGGATTGGTAATTCTGTATCGATTTGTCCCAATTCCAATTACCCCTTTGATGGTGATTCGGCTTTTTGAGCAGGCGACCGATTCAAAAAGAGAAATGAGGTTGTATAAAGATTGGGAGCCTATTTCTTCTATTTCCCGACATGTGCCTCAGGCTGTGGTAGCTGCTGAAGACCAAAAATTCCCGGATCATAACGGCTTTGATTTTGAAGCTATGGAGAAAGCATGGGAAGGCAATAAAAAGGGAAAAAGAATCAAGGGAGCAAGTACCATCACCCAGCAGACTGTGAAGAATGCTTTTCTGTGGCCAAGCAGGAGCTACATCAGAAAAGGGCTGGAAGCCTATTTTACCGTATTGGTGGAGCTGATTTGGGGCAAAGAGCGAATCATGGAAGTCTATCTGAACATCATCGAGATGGGAGATGGGATCTATGGCATCGAGGCGGCTGCTCAGCATTATTACAAGATTCCGGCCGCAAAAGTCAACCGGAGTCAGGCGGCTTTGATTGCGGCTGTTTTGCCCAATCCTCTTCAATGGAATCCAAAAAGGCCGACTAGTTACATCAAAGGAAGGCAGGCTTGGATATTGAGGCAAATGAACAATCTAGAGCCTGTGGGGTACGGAAAATAAAAATTGAACTATTCCTATTAAAATTTCAAATTTTCCAGAATCTCTTGGAATGCTTAGTCACAAATTTTTTCTTATCGGTAAGCTCAAAAAACAAGGGTAGATTGAACCAAATTTTATTCTAAAACGGGAATTTTTCCGGGTGTAAATTGAACATCTTTTTTCAGTAGGAAAATGTTTGAGATTTTTTGAAAAATTGCCTTCAAATGCTCTGAGAGGTATAAAAAAAAAACAAGAAAAATTTATCCACAAAATCAATTATTTATCCACATGTCCTTTGAACATTGTCATAAATAACTGAAAAACAAGAATATACAAAAAATTCCTGCAAGCAATTTTGTGGATAAAGTTTGCTAAGTAGAAAATTTGCTTGGGCTGATTTTTTCAAAAAAGTGGATAAATCAGAAATCCAAATTTTATTCTAAATGGGCTTTAATCGTGCTTTTGTCTGAGTAATCTTTTGCGGTAGGCGTTGAAAATTCTTGACTTGGAAACAAAGCCGATGTATCGTTCTTCTTCCAAAACAGGCAGATTCCAAGCCCCTGAGCGCTCAAACTTTTCCATGGCTGTTTGCATATTTTCAGTAATGGATAGGACTTCAGGGGGACTGTGCATAAGTTGCTTTACCAAGAGGCTTTTTTGTTTTTCCGGATCAAACATGATGTCTCGGATATCATCCAGAGTAATGATCCCCAAAAGGCGTTTTTGGTCATCTACTACAGGGAAAATATTCCTTTTTGAGACTTTGACCAAGTTAATCAAATCCAGAAGCCTGGCTTCGTGGTGAATTGGCAAAAGATCCCGTTCAATTACATGAGATAGGGTGATTGTATCCAAGAGCTCCTGATCTTTGGTTTCAGGAAGGGATTTTCCTTGATCTCGAAGTTGTAGCTTGTACAGGCTGTCCTTTTGAAAATAAGTGGTGGTGGTAAATGAAATAGCGGAGACAAACATCAAGGGAATAAACAGCTCGTAGCCTCCCGTAATCTCTGCAATAAGGAAAATTGCGGAGAGAGGTGAGTGCTGCACTCCAGCCATGACTCCACACATGGCCACCAAAGTGAAATGTGCCAAAGGCAGCTCAATATGAAAATCCACCATGTTTTTGGTATAGGCAAAAACAAACCCCAAGATACCTCCCACATACAGGGAAGGGGCAAAGATTCCTCCACTTCCCCCGGCACCTAAAGTAATCGCAGAGGCAATCGGCTTGAGCAAGATGATCATAATCAAAAACCCGATGATCAATAGGGGATTTTCAAATGAGGAAAAGAAAGGGCTTTTTTCAAGAATCTGAGCGGATTTACCTTCGATGAGGAGATTTAGCGTCTCGTATCCTTCTCCATAAATGGGGGGAAAGAAAAACACAATGAATCCTAGAAATGCCCCGCCATAGAGAAGACGCATCCACTGATCATTCAAATCCTCCATGGCTCGCTCGGTTTTTCTCACCATCCGGGAGAAATACAAGGAAACAAGCCCGCATCCAATGCCCAAAAGAAAATAATAGGGCATGTGACTGGCACTGAAGGAATCCGTCAGATTGAATTTGAAAATGGATTCCTTGCCCATAAGGATCATGGATGTCAGGGACCCCATCACTGAGGCGATCAATAGCGGAATAAAGCTGGCAGAACTGACCTCTAAGAGGATCACTTCCACTGCAAAAATCACAGCCCCAATGGGGGCTCCAAATATGGCTGAAATGGCCCCGGCTGCACCACAACCTATCAGCAAGGCTCTCTTTTTGGCATTGAGATGCATCAGAAGGCCCACATTTGATCCGATCGCCGAGCCTGTCACTACCATGGGTGCTTCCAATCCCACCGAACCGCCAAATCCCACGGTCAGTGCCGAAGTGATCACCCGACTGTACATTTTCACTCGTGGAATCAAGGCGGAGTTTTTTGAAATATTAAAAAGTACGTCAGGGATGCCATGTCCGCCCACGTCTTTGAGCAGGTATTTTCCCGCAAAGTAAGCGACGCCAATGCCGATGAGGGGATAGAGAATATAGAGGAAATTGGCGTATTCAGTATAGAAATCCTCGGTAAGAAATTTCTGAATTGCATGTACGGCCTCTTTAAGGATCACCGCTGCGATCCCTGACAAAATCCCAATCAATCCACTGAGAATGAGCACAAAGGCTTGATTGCTCATGTGCTTGAGCCTCCAAACGAGCAGTCTTGTTATGAGATCAGTTTTTGCCAAATTTTAGGTGATTTACGGCTGAGCCATCGTTTATTGGGGAAGTTGTTCATCAAGAGCCAGAATGCATCGGAGAATCAAATTGGTCGCGTTGATGTAAAATTCTTCCTGAATGTTTTCGAACTCATCGGAAGGACGATGGTAGTCTTTGTGATCTTCTACTCCGAAATAGAGGTGTGGTACCTTCTTTTCAAAAAACGGACCATGATCGGACGACTGTGTCCAATCTTCCCTGCCGGTTCCCGGTTGGTCGTGGCCGAATCTGAGCGTTGGAGAAAGAGACGCAGAGGCTTTTTCCAAAATAGGTCTGAATTGAGGATTGTGGTAAGTGCCTGAGGCATAGAGTTCATTTTGGTCATTTCTGGAAATCATATCCATATTGATATTAACCACGATCTGCTCCAGAGGATAGGGGAAGTCCCTGACCAAAGCTTTGGCGCCCTGTAGGCCCATCTCTTCGGCATCCAAAGCCGCAAATAGGATCGCATGTTTGGGACGATTTTCGGAAAAGTAATCGGCCAAAGCCAGCAAAGCAGCTGTCCCGGAGGCATTGTCATCGGCCCCATTGTAGATGGAATCTCCGCTGGAATCAGGTCTGCCTACACCTACGTGGTCGTAGTGTGCAGTGATGACGATCACTTTTTTGGATTCACTTCCAGGAATGAGCGCCACCAAGTTGGCTGCATCTTCATAAGTTTTCTTTTCTCTCCTGTTTTCAAAGGAAAAGCGCTGGATAAAATCAGGATAGATGGGTTCCGGAAGGGCCAAGCTTTTGTAATAATCCAAAATATACTTTTGAGCGGCCAAGTTTCCCTCAGTCAATGGCTTTCTGCCCATTAATTGATCTGAGGAGAGGTATTGGATATGCTTGAGTAGCTGCTCAGAATCTACTTTCTGGGAAAGGACAGGAAAATTCAGGGAGAAGAAAGAAATAAACAGAAGAATTTTCAGGTTTTGTTTCAGCATCTGTCGATATTTTGAGCGTTGTGTATATTCGTAAAAATACTAAGCTAAACATCTCTGCCACCTGATTCAATGAAATATATCGGCTCTTTTCTTTTGTTTTTTTCTTTTTCGATGGCTGTGTTTTCGCAGGGGGCCTTGCCTGAAAGTTTTTTCAACGGGAAATCCGTTGTAGTCGTATCCTCAGATCCCGGTGCCAGACCCGTATTATCCTGGCGAGAGCTGGCAGACAGCGTGCATCTTCATTTGGTAGAGGCGGGGGCAGATCCTATCGCCTATTTTGAGCTGGAGCAGGTAGTCCTCTCCGAAGCTAGGCAGGCAGACTATGCCAGGGCCTTTTTGCAACGCCAAGTGAAAAATATAATTTTCGTAACCCGGCAAAAGCAAAAGCTGAGCATTCATATTGGACCTTTTAGTGGGGATGGAAAAATCATCCCCACTACAGGTTTATATGGAGTTTCAGGGAAGGATTGGGATGAGGCGGGAAGCCAATTGGTAGAGGTGGCCAAGGGAAATACTTCCAAAAATTATCTGGTTTTGGACGTAGCTGAATTTCCTCAGATCAGTACCCAAGAGACAGCCCAATCGGTCCAACGATTTCTGCCTCGAAATCCACTCAACCTGGAAGTTTTCAAATTGGGAATCCCTCTGGAAGGATCTTCCGCAGAGACGGGCTTAATGAGCTATTTCCGATATGATCTTTTGGGGAAAAGCCAGGAAGCTATCCTTGCTGAGCAGGCAGCTCAGAAAAGCCAGATTCAATCAATTTTTGAAAATCTGTATCCTCATCAAATCGAGTGGCTGACAGAGGCCAAGACGAATCAGGAGTTGATTCGGGATCGTGTCCAATTTTTGCTTGTCAGAGTAGAAGGTAGACAAGCTGACTTGATGGAAAGTATGGGTTTGGAGCCGCTTGGGGGTGAAGAGGGGGCTCAAACTGTGGTAAAATTTTACATCAAGTTTTTGGTCAGAGATGAACTTTATATAGGACCGGAGTGGGACGCCGACCCGGATTGGAAAGTGGCATTGACACAATTTCTAAAAAACTTGCAAAAGCCTGCATGAAAAAGCCTCCCGGAGGAGGCTTTGAAGTAAAATTGACTATGGGGTGATTAGAGCAACTTTTACTTAAAAGGGGGACCAAAAGCAGAAAACTTGATATCAATCGCTTATTTCTTAAAAGAAGAGATTAATCTTCACTTTTGCAATTATTTTTAATAATTTCTAAATAAAAAATTAATAATCAATTTTATTTATGATTTCCTACTCTTTAATAAATATTTTCATTAAGGAAAGGAATCAGTGCAAGGATGATCGCCTGTTCATAATAGGCTGACCGATTGATTACTCCTTTAGTCAATATCCCCACAGATCCTCCGCTTTGTTTGGAGTTTTCTTTTTCGAAGATCAAATCATCTGCTTTTCCCAATTCCATCCCGTCTTTGACTAAATCTGCCACTTTTTTGGGTAGGTAAAAGCAACCCGTTTTAGCTTGTCCTTTCTTTCCATTTTTTCCCAAAATGTAAATCCAGGCAAAGGCAAACATTCCATGTGCATCTTCATCTACTCCTCCTTCGATGCCAACCCAAAAATTTGCTTCAGGAAATACATCCCTGGAGTTTTGTGCCCGATTTTTTGCACCCAGTAGGGTTTGTTCATCCCCTATGGGCTGATCTGGTACTCCGGAAAATGCATGAATGCCCTCTACCAGAAAGGACCTATTGAAGGCCTGAGTAAAAGCATCCTCTGTACAGGAAATTTTTACAGGGTTTTTGCTTCCTACCAAAACCAAAAGTTTTTCGGAAGGCTTAAGATTTTCTCTACGTTTAAACTGCATGAATTAAGGCCGGTGTATGATTTAGGCCATATTGGTGAATACCTGATTTACATCATCGTCTTCTTCCAGACGATCGATCAGCTTGTTGATGACTTCTTCTTGCTCTTCAGTAAGTTCGGTGAGTGTGGTTGGGAATCGCTGAAAATCCGCCGAGATGATATCGATTCCCTTGTCTTCCAAGGCCTTTTGCATAGCTCCGAAGTCTTCAAATTCAGTGTAAACGAATAGTTCCCCTTCGTTTTCGTCAATATCGGTCAAGCCAAAATCAATCAGTTCCAACTCCAGCTCTTCCATATCAAAACCTCCCTTGGCAAAGCGGAATACTGCTTTGCGGTCAAACATAAAGCTGACTGAACCCGAGGTGCCCAATGAACCTCCTGCTTTGGTGAAGTAGGATCGGATATTGGCTACGGTGCGGTTGGTATTATCTGTGGAGGTTTCTACGATGACTGCAATTCCATAGGGGCCATAACCCTCGTAAACAATCTCTTCGTAGTCTTTTTCATCCTTATTTGATGCTCGCTTTATGGCAGCTTCAATCCGGTCCTTGGGCATTTGGGCACCCTTAGCATTTTGAATTACTGTTCTCAGCTTGGCATTAGAAGTAGGGTCAGGTCCACCGGCTTTGACAGCCATCACGATTTCTTTTCCCAATCGGGTAAATACCTTGGACATCTTGTCCCATCGCTTGAACTTCCGTTCTTTCCTGAATTCAAATGCTCTTCCCATGGATTTTCATATTTGAGGTGGGCAAAAATAACAATTCTTTTTACTTGGGGGAAAGAGGAAAAGAACTGGAGAAAAAAGAAAACAGCAGTCAAATCTTCAATCTTGACCAGATAAAATCCGTGTAAAGACTAGAATCAACCCACATGCTATGACCTCTGCCTCCTTTCCCATACCCAACTTGCCTCAACTCAACCTGCCCAAAGTAGTCATCGTAGGAGCCGGATTTGCCGGCTTGAAGCTTGCCCGAAGCCTTAAAGGCGGGCCATTTCAGGTAATTCTTTTGGACAAAAACAACTTTCACCAGTTTCAGCCGCTTTTTTATCAAGTGGCTACAGCCGGGCTTGAACCTTCTGCCATTTCATTCCCCATCCGTAAGATTTTTCAGTCTACTCGTAATGTTACCTTTCGTATGGCAGAAGTAGTGAGCGTGGACCAAAAGAAAAACCGACTGTTCACGGACATCGGCTATTTGGATTATGATTTTCTAGTGCTTGCGATGGGTGCGGATACCAATTATTTCGGAGCTAAAAACATCGAATATTTTGCCTCGCCCATGAAGACAGTATCTGAGGCGCTATACATTCGGAATAAAATCATCTCCAACTACGAGCGGGCGATTTCCATCGAAAAAGTGGAGGAGAGAAAAACACTCATGAATGTCGTCATCGTCGGTGGCGGACCTACCGGAGTAGAGCTTGCCGGAGCCATGGCTGAGCTGAGAAATAATGTATTTCCAAAGGACTATCCCGAGCTAAGCTTCAAAAACATGAAAGTGGTCTTGATCGAGGCAGGTCCCAGCTTGCTGGGAGCGATGAGTCAGGAGTCCCAAAGTCATGCATTACAATATCTTCAGCAATTAGGGGTGGAGGTTTACCTTAGTACCCGAGTTTTGGACTACGACGGAAAAGAAGTTCAGATCGAAGGAAAGGAACCCATCAAAACCGAAACGCTGCTTTGGGCAGCAGGAATCAAACCCAATGCAATTGAGGGGTTCCATCCAGAGCAGTACTCCGGTAATCGGCGAATGCTGGTCAATACATACAATCAGCTGATCGGCTCGGAAAGAATTTTCGTATTGGGGGATCAGTGTCTAATGGCCGAAGAAAGTCAACCTAAAGGTCATCCTCAGGTAGCACAGGTCGCCATACAACAAGCCAAAAACCTCTCAGTAAATCTCAAAAATACAATCACTGGCAAGCCCCTCATTCCTTTCCGGTACAAAGACTTGGGGTCTATGGCCACAGTGGGAAGAAAACTTGCCGTGGTGGATTTGCCTTTTGTAAAGTTTCAGGGAGTATTGGCTTGGTTGACTTGGTTGTTTGTGCATTTGATGGCTATTCTGGGAGTGAAAAATAAGCTGTTTATCTTCTTGGATTGGTCTTGGAACTACCTGAGTTTTGATCCCAGTCTCCGCCTTCTGATCAAACCTAAATATGTCCGGGCATCCGAGAGGAAGGGACTGATCGAAGAAAAATCCATCAATTAGCATTTGTTAACATCCGGGAGGAGAAAGGAATTAAACCTGATGCGAGGAGCAGGGTCTAAATCCTGAAACAAAACCAATAACAACATGAAAAAGTGGATAATCGGTGCAGTCCTTATGGTATTTGCCAGCCTAAGTGTAACTGCACAAGAAGGAAAAAGAACTCCTCCAAGTCCTGAAGAAAGAGCTCAGAAGATGACAGAACGAATGGCCGAAAAACTGGCACTCACAGAAGACCAAAAAGCTGAAATCTTTTCCATCAATTTGGAAAACGCCAAAAAAAGAGAACTGGAGGTGGAAGTTAGAAAAGCCGAATCAGCCGAAAAAAGGGCGGAATTGAAAGCTCAGGATGAGCGGATCAAACAAATATTGAACGAAGAGCAACGCAAAGCCTGGGAAGAATTAAAGGAAGAAAACCGAGGCAGAAGGAGACCTGAGGGCCAGATTCACGACCGAAGTGAGATACGAAGAGGTCCTCGTGGAGACAACTGAAAAATGAAGAAAGCCGCCTTTCGGGCGGCTTTCTGTATCGCAGGGAGTCAACTAAACAGGATACTCAAAATACAATCCCATACTGAAGCAATTCAGCGAGGATTTTAACCTGCGATGTGCTCGTCAACCCGAAAATAGGACTCGTCTTTTCTCGGGAGACTGGAACTTCCCATCAGGAATTCATCTACCTTCACAGCCGCTTCCCTTCCTTCAGAAATTGCCCAAACTACTAAGGACTGCCCTCTTCTCATGTCCCCTGCCAGAAACACTTTCGAATTGGTACTTTGAAAATTTTTGGATTTTGGAAGGGTTTGATTTTCGATTTTTTCTACCCCAAAAGCTTCTAAAAGGCCATTTTGAGCAGGCCCCAGATAGCCGATAGCAATGAAGGCTAAATCACAGGGTATAATTCGCTCCGACCCCTGAATCTCAACGAAGGTCATTCTGCCTCCTTTTTCAATCCATTCGATGTCGGCCACTTTGAGACCGGTGACTTCTCCTTTTTCGTTTCCGATAAATTCCTTGGTCAATACAGAAAAAATGCGCTCGGCTCCTTCTTCATGAGAACTCGAAGTCTTCAAGGTCATGGGCCACTCCGGCCAAGGATTCACCTGAGTTCGCTCTTTGGGAGGCTTAGGCAACAACTCCAATTGGGTGACCGAAGCAGCTCCATGGCGATTGGAGGTGCCAATACAATCGCTTCCGGTATCTCCTCCACCAATTACCAGGACATGCTTTCCTTTGGCCTGAATCGGGTTTTCGGGGATTTCCCCACCAATGACCTGATTTTGTTTACCCAGGAATTCCATGGCAAAATGAACACCCTTCAAATGATCTCCTTGGATGTTCAGTCCTCTAGGCTGAGCTGCTCCGGTGGCCAAAACCACCGCATCAAAGTTTTTGAGAATGTTTTCAGCTTTGACATTAAATCCGATTTCGGTTTGGGTGGAAAAGATGACTCCTTCTTTTTCCATGATTTCAATTCTTCGGTCAATGACCCATTTCTCCAATTTGAAATCGGGAATACCATAGCGAAGCAGACCTCCTACTTTGGCGTCTTTTTCAAAAAGAGTCACCTCATGGCCTGCCTGATTCAGCTGGTCGGCAGCCGCCAATCCGGCTGGTCCGGAGCCAATGACTGCCACTTTTTTGCTCGTTCGTGCTGCTGGCGGATTCGCTTGGATCAAGCCTAGCTCGTAGGCCTTTTCGGCAATGTTTTTCTCTATCAGTTCAATCGCTACCGGATCCTTATTGATCCCTAGCACGCAGCTGGCCTCACAGGGTGCCGGACAGATTCTTCCCGTAAATTCAGGGAAGTTATTTGTACTTTTTAATATGCGGATGGCCTGTTCCCACTCCTGTTGATATACCGCGTCGTTGAATTCCGGAATCACATTACCCAATGGGCAACCATGATGGCAAAACGGGACTCCACAGTCCATGCATCGGGCCGCTTGATGATTTAATTTTTCCCCTGAAAAGGGCTCATAGATTTCCTTGTAGTCACCTATCCTTTCTTGGGGATCACGTGTGACAGGGGTTTCTCTCTTAAATTGAATAAATCCTTCTTTCGCTCCCATCTTAAACCAATGATTTTGCTTGTTCTTCTGCTCTTTTCTGTAGTACCGCCTTGTAATCTCTCGGGATGACCTTGATAAAGAGGTCTTGGACGGTCTCCCAATGGTCAAGGAATTTCTGACCCAGTTTACTGTTAGTCAGCTTGACATGCCTTTTGAGATAAATTTTCATAGTGGAAAGGTCTTCCTCATCCATCAAGTCCAGATCCACCATTTCGGTGTTGATCTCAGTGATGTATTCTTTGAGAATGTAGGCAATTCCACCGCTCATACCTGCCGCGAAATTGCGGCCGATTTCTCCCAAATTGATCACCAATCCTCCGGTCATGTATTCACATCCGTGATCCCCGATTCCTTCGATCACAGCTTTTACTCCAGAATTTCTGACGCAGAAGCGTTCTCCTCCTTTTCCATTGATATAGCTTTCTCCTGAGGTGGCACCATAGAAGGCCACATTGCCGATGATGATGTTTTCTTCCGCAGCAAAACGTGCATTTCTGCTTGGATATACGATAAGTTTTCCTCCGGAAAGCCCTTTTCCGAAATAGTCATTGGCTTCCCCTTCCAGTTCAAAGTTGACTCCTTTGGCCAGGAATCCTCCGAAAGTTTGGCCCGCTGAGCCGGAAAACTTGAAATGAACGGTGTCCTCGGGTAGGCCTACTCCTCCATAGATTTTTGAGATTTCGTTTGAAAGCATCGCTCCCACAGATCGGTCTGTGTTTTTGATCTGAAAGTTGGCTTCTACTTGGATGGCTTGTTCCAAAGCCGGGGTGGCTACCTGAATCAGTTGACGGTCAAGGACTTGGTTAAGCTCAAAGTCCTGATCGATTTGCTTGTGAATTCCCACGTGGTCGGGCACTTCTACTCGGTGGAAAATCGGTGAAAGGTCCACCTTGTCCCATTTCCAGTGATTGAGGTGTCCTGTGGATTGTAGGACATGACTTTGCCCCACCATTTCATCGATGGTGCGGAAGCCAAGTGATGCCATGATTTCACGCAGGTCCTGTGCCAGGAACCTGAAATAATTGACCACATGATCCGGATCACCGGTAAAAAGTCTTCTCAGTTCTGGATTTTGAGTGGCAATTCCTACAGGGCAAGTGTTCAGGTGGCACTTTCTCATCATGATGCATCCCTCTACTACCAAGGCCCCGGTTGCTACTCCCCACTCTTCCGCTCCTAACAGAGTGGCAATAGCAATGTCCCTTCCGGTTCGGATTTGCCCGTCGGTCTGTAGGACTACGCGGCTTCTGAGGTTGTTTTTGACCAAAGTCTGATGCGCTTCCGAAAGACCCAATTCCCAAGGAAGACCTGCATGACGGATCGAACTGAGAGGAGAAGCGCCTGTGCCACCATCAGCACCTGAGATCAAAATGACATCCGCCATGGCTTTGGCCACTCCTGCGGCTACAGTGCCTACACCGGCTTGGGATACCAGTTTTACATTGATGCGAGCCTGACGGTTGGCATTTTTCAAGTCAAATATCAGCTGAGCTAGATCCTCAATCGAATAAATGTCATGGTGTGGAGGAGGAGAAATTAGCCCAACGCCCGGCGTAGAATGCCGGACTCTTCCAATCCATTCGTCCACTTTGTGGCCCGGTAGCTGTCCGCCTTCTCCTGGCTTGGCACCTTGGGCCATTTTGATTTGGATTTCATCGGCGTTGGTGAGGTAGTGGGAGGTCACTCCAAATCGACCAGAAGCTACTTGCTTAATGGCTGATCGCTCCCAATCCCCGTTTTCTTTTTTCTGATAGCGGATTTCGTCTTCACCCCCCTCGCCGGAATTGCTTTTGGCACCGATCCGGTTCATGGCGATGGCTAAGGTAGTATGCGCCTCATGTGAAATAGAACCGAAAGACATAGCTCCAGTTGCAAATCGCCGGAGGATGTTCTCTTCAGGCTCTACTTCGTCCAAGGGGATGCTGATTCTTTTCTTGAATTCAAAAAGTCCCCGGAGAGTCAGTGCGTCTGTAGTTTGCTCATTGATTTTGGATGCAAACTTTTTATAAAGTTCGTAGTCGCCCAATCGGGTGGATTTCTGAAGGAGATGGATGGTTTCGGGATTGAACATGTGCTTCTCTCCACGTCTTTTCCACTGATAGACTCCACCTGTCTCCAAAACAGGGCTATGGGTTTCGTAAGCTGCCCGATGTCTGGCTAGCACTTCCTCCGCCAATTCATCAAAGGATACCCCACTGATTCTGGATACCGTACCGGTGAAGCAGCGGTCAATGACCTCGGGTCCCAATCCAATGGCCTCAAAAATCTGAGAGCCCTGATAAGACTGAAGGGTGGATATTCCCATTTTGGAAAGAACTTTGAGCAAACCCTTTCCGATTGCCGCCTGATAGTTGGCAAAAAGTGTTTTTTGATCTTTCACCTTAGGCAGCTGTCCGCTTTCCATGAGTTGGAGAAGGGATTCCAAGGCTAGGTAGGGGTTGATTGCGGATACACCATAGCCTATGGCAGTGGCGAAATGATGGACTTCCCGGATATCTCCTGATTCCAATACCAATCCCGCACGGGTTCGGATTTTCTTTCTGACCAAATGCTGATGAACAGCTCCAATAGCTAAAAGGGAAGGGATTGGGGCCCAATCTTCCGAGCTTTTTCTATCGGAAATGATCAGCACATTTTTTCCTTCATGAATGGCATCTTCCGCTTCTTGGCAAAGCTTGTCTATGGCTTCCAACAGGCGTCCCGGCTGATGATCAGCTCTGAAATGACCAAAGAGACGCTGAGATCGATAGCCTAGGTGCTCCATGAGGGTGATTTTCTCCAAATCCTCATTAAGCAGTACCGGCTGGGAAATATGTATCTGCTTGGTGTGCTCTGGGGATTCTTCGAGGATATTGTGGCCCTCACCGATTCTGGTGAATAAAGACATTACCAATCGCTCCCGGATAGGATCGATGGGAGGATTGCTGACTTGAGCAAAGAGCTGCTTGAAATAATTGGAAATATGCTGGCTCTGCTTGGAGAGTACCGCAAGCGGAGTATCTGCTCCCATAGATCCAACCGGTTCGTAGCCAGTGTCCCCCATGGGGCTTAGGATCACTTTAAGCTCCTCAGAAGTATAGCCGAATACGGTCTGACACTTTTTAAGCTTGTCATTTTGGTAAGGAAAAGCCATTTCTTCCGGGTCCGGCACAAAGCGTAGCTTGGTCCGCTTCTCATTGACCCATTTCTCATAGGGCTGCTGTCGGCAGATTTCCCCTTTCACTTCTTCATCAAATAAAACTCTGCCTTTTTCCAAGTCAGCCCAAATCATTTTCCCTGGACTTATTCGGCCCTTTTCGGTGATAGTGGCTTCCCGGATAGGAAGTGCACCGGCTTCCGAAGAAAGAACAAGTCGCTGATCCCGCGTGATGAAATAGCGAAGGGGCCTGAGACCATTTCGGTCCAAGGTAGCTCCCACGGATTTTCCATCGGTAAAGAGTAAGGCTGCAGGCCCGTCCCAAGGCTCCACTAAGGAGGCATGAAACTTATAGAAGGCTTTTCGGTCCCGATCCATCACTTCATTATCCTGCCAGGCTTCAGGCACGAGCATCATCATGGAGTGGGGAAGAGACCGTCCGCTTAGAGTGAGAAGCTCCACCATGGCATCCAAATTGGCGGAGTCAGAATTGTGCTTGTCCGTGATCGGCAAGAGCATGGCCAATTCCTCCTCAGTGAAAAGCTTGGATTTCATCAAGGCCTCTTTTGACTTCATTTTGTTCAGGTTGCCCCGAATAGTGTTGATTTCCCCGTTGTGGGACAAGAAGCGGAAAGGCTGCGCCAGCCTCCAATTGGGGAAGGTGTTGGTAGAAAACCGGGAGTGAACGATAGCAAAAGCAGATTCGATCCTTGGATTTTGCAAGTCCTTATAAAAGGGCAATACCTGATCTGTTCTGAGCTGACCTTTATATATCAAGGTGCGGCTGCTCAAGCTTGCAAAATAAAAGGAGCGGTTGACTCCCGCTATCTTGGAGTTGATCTCGGAAGTAGCATAGTTTCTCAGGATGTAAAGCTTTCTTTCCAGCTCTACATCTCTGAGGCCTTCTTTATGCCTTACAAATAGCTGCTCAATATTGGGCATCACATCCAAGGCCCCTGAGCCTGGGATGGTTTCGTCTACCGGCACCGTACGGTAGCCAATAAGCTCAAATCCCAATTGGTCGATGAGTTGATTCAAAAGCTCTTTAGATTTGAGAAAGAGCTGTTTGTTTTTAGGGAAAAAAGTCATTCCCACGCCATATGAACCGGGCTCGGG
Source organism: Algoriphagus confluentis (assembly GCF_036245625.1). NCBI lineage: Bacteria > Pseudomonadati > Bacteroidota > Cytophagia > Cytophagales > Cyclobacteriaceae > Algoriphagus > Algoriphagus confluentis. The sequence goes on along the minus strand of NZ_BTPD01000019.1, from coordinate 24,171 downwards.
AAGAGAAATTTCCGTTCGGGCGGTCACATCTTTCAAAAATTCATGTGGGACTTGAATTGAAATTCCAGCTCCATCTCCTGTTTTGGGATCCGCGCCTCTTCCTCCCCGGTGCTCCATATTGCTCAGCATATACAAAGCATCGCTGATTGTCTCGTGGGTTGGGGTATTGCTCAAATCTACCACTGCACCAATGCCGCATGAGTCATGCTCAAATTCCGGCCGATACATTCCTTGCTGCATTATTTTTTAGGTTTTTATAGGTTCAAAATTTCCAAAAAATACAAAAAAAATTCCCTTTGTTAAAATTTAAGCAATGATACGGCCTTGTAAATGAAGGATTATCTGCTAAAATTAGAAATGGTTGATTATTTAATAATCACAAAATGACCTTGTTTTTTACCTGATATTTTAAAAAACAATGTAAATTTTTCAATAGGCGGGTCTAAAAATGTATTCTTTGTTCATGAAAAATTGAATTTTAAAAAAAATTGGTTTTTTCAAAAAAAAATTATTCAAGCAGAAATTTTTTTCTCCTCCCAATTACTCATTAGGGGAAACAAATCATCAATTGTGGTTATAATTTAAAAATTATATTTGGAAGATCGGTATTAAATAAAAATTAAGAATTTTTCAGCCAAAGTTTATTGTTTGGCGAGATTGCAGGGGCATCTATAGAAGAAATGACGATTAGAGGACATGAAGGGTACTATCTCAAAAAAATACTAACAGCAGTATTTCAGATCAGACGATCCGAAAAAGGTTTCTCTGGCAAATAAAATTCCGTTTGTAGCCTTCCTAATCCTAGTCAATCCCTAAAAGCTCAATCCATGAATTTATCATCCTCTTTAGTCCCTTGATTTTTCAGATGGACCTTTACTTTTTTGATTTTTCTCGCATCCACTGCGAGCACGGTAAATTCAAAATCTAGGTAATTGATTTTTGTGCCGTTTTTCGGAAGCTTGGAATTGATCTCGAGGAGTAGGCCACCCAAGGATTCGCTTTCTCCTTTGACCTCGTCGAAAATCTGCGAATCCACCTCCAGTTTTTTACAGAAATCGTTAAGGGAGACTTTTCCTTCAAAAACAAAGGTATCCTGATCAATTTCCTGGAAAAAGAAATCCTCTGCATCGTCAAATTCGTCGTTGATTTCACCGATGATTTCTTCAATCAGGTCTTCTAAGGTCACCAAGCCGGAAGTGCCTCCATACTCGTCTACGACTATGGCCATATGTACCCGCATTTTCTGAAAATCCTTGAGCAGAGCATCTACTTTTTTGTTTTCAGGGATAAAAAAGCATTTTCGGGTAAGGGACTTCCAGTCAAAGTTTTCGTCTTTTTCGATATGAGGAAGAAGGTCTTTGATGTACAGGACTCCAAGGATATTGTCAATGGTCTCTTCATAAACAGGAATTCGGGAATAGCCGCTTTTATTGATCCGGTCCATGAGTTCGTGAAAGTCCATTTCCACATCCACCGCCGTGATTTCCAACCGGCTTTTCATCACCTGCTTGACAGAGAGGGTTCCAAAGTTCACAATCCCTCGGAGAATCTCTTTTTCTTCCTCAGGAGTGTCTTCTGTGGTGATTTCCAAAGCCTGATTCAGTTCATCTACCGAGAGAGAATAGCCTTTATGCTGGATTCTTTTTTCGATCAAGTTGCCGAAACCAAGCAGGAGATAAGAAAAGGGCTTGAGTATGGATGTGAAAAAAGAAAGGACAGAAGCCATGGATAGGGAAAACTGAAGCTTGGCTTGATTGGCGTAGACTTTTGGGACGATCTCTCCAAAAAATACAATGGCAAAAGTGACGCCTATGGTCTGAACCAAGAGGATAACGATCCCTGAGGCGTTATTTCCAAATATGGACCAAGTAAGGAAAGTCGTCAGGGTGACTATCCCAATATTGATCAGGTTATTGAGTATAAGAATAGTGCTGAGCAGCGTTTTGGGTTGGGCGAGCAGCGCACTGATTTTTCTTCCCTTGGTAGGATTGCTTTCTCGCAGGCCTTCTATTTCATCATTGGTCAAGGAGAAGAAGGCGACTTCAGACCCGGAAACCAAGGCAGAACAGATCAACAAAAAAATAAGAACTAACCCGTTGATCAGGAAATAGTTGGGAGAAAGCTCGGCAATCTGTGCGATGACAAGATAACTCGGGTAGGGGTCGTCCATCGGGGATACGAAATGTTTTTGCAAAAATAAGTAATTCCTCCGAATGTAAACTTCGGAGGAATTGGTTGGTTTTTAGAATGGAAGATCATCGTCTTCTATTTCTTTCATCTCGGGAGCAGGTTGGGAAGTTTTGGTCGGGGTAGCAGAAGGATTGGACATTTCATTGGATTGAGGCATTCCTCCACTGCCTTCAGGTCTTCCTCCCAGCATGGTAAAGCTGAGGACACGAATCCGGATTTTTTTTCGGTTTTGCCCTTGTTCGTCCTGCCACTTGTCTGACTTGATTTTTCCCTCTACGTAGATTTGTGAGCCCTTCTTCAGGTACTGCTCGGCTATTTTTGCTTGCTGATCCCAAAGCTCCAGATCATGCCATTCCGTTTGTTCGACCCGATTTCCGCTACGGTCTTTGTATGCTTCAGTGGTAGCCAAACTGATGTTTGCCACAACTTTGTCCCCTTCGAGGTATTTGACTTCGGGATCTGCCCCGAGATTTCCGATCAAAATTACTTTATTGACTCCAGCCATTTCTTTTCTGTTTTATTGGTTAAAAATAAACTTGAAGTTACTTAAATCCCCTGATCGTTCAAAAAATTGACGATCAATTTGGGTTTGGCTAATTCGTCTATTTCCTTTTCTGCTACGAGAAAATACCCTTCTTGCTGACACCATTGATACAGGGCCTCTCGATTCTCTTTCGGGATTTCCACCTCAGAAAACTCGGCCTGCAGGCGCTGATGGGACAGGAGGTGTTTGTAACTTTTCGGTATGGGTTTGGCATGGGCTACTTCTGCTGGGAGATTGGTGGTTTTATCCTGAAGCGGGAAATCATGCAATCCCTCCCAAATATCTCCCGAGCTTCTTTTGTTCCACACCCATTCGGACCCACACTTAATGACCAGATAATTGAGCTTGCGGTCTTTGACTTTGACTTTGTTGACTTTCACAGGAAGCTGATTGATCAGTGCATGGGTATGCGCAAAGCAGGTTTTCATTAAGGGGCATACTTCGCAGGAAGGATTTTTTGGGGTGCATTGCCGGGAGCCAAAGTCCATCATGGCTTGATTAAACTCCGCAGGATTTTCTTTGGGGATCAATTGGTTGGCCAGCGCTTCAAATTCCCTTTTGGTCCGGGAGGAATTAATGTCCGAATCCAAACCAAAATATCTGGCCATGACTCGGAATACATTGCCATCCACTACTGCCTTGGCCTCCCCAAAGGCAAAACTGGCTATAGCAGCGGCTGTATAGCTCCCTACACCTTTTAATAATAGAAGTTGCTCATACGTATCGGGAAATACTCCTCCATTCTCCAACCATATCCATTTGGCGCAGGCGTGAAGATTTCTGGCCCGGGAATAATAGCCAAGCCCCTGCCATAGTCTCAGGACCTCGGACTCGGGAGCCAGGGCAAGCTCTTTTACCGTGGGATAGGCTTGGGCAAATGCATAATAATAGGGTAACCCCTGAGCAACTCGGGTCTGCTGTAAAATGATTTCTGAGAGCCAGATCAGGTAAGGGTCGGTGGTTCCTCGCCAGGGAAGTTCTCTTGGATTTTGTCTGTACCAAAGGATGATTTGGTTGGGAAAGGCCTGAAATTCAGCAGATTTGGTATTCATTCGGTTCAAATATTTCTGATACAAACCAAGGTAATTTTTTTCAATTTGTTTTTTAATTGCGTTGGTTCTCGTACATTTGCAGTCCCAAAAACACTTGGTTAATAGGTTGTTAAGCTTATTTCATAATTTCTAAATTAAAATCACTGTGACAAAAGCAGAAGTAATCACCAAGATTTCCGACAAAACCGGGATCCAAAAGGATGATGTGACACAAGCCATCGAGGCGTTCTTCAAAGTAGTAAAAGATTCCATGGCCGAGGGAGAAAATATCTACGTAAGAGGCTTTGGAAGTTTCATCAACAAGAAAAGAGCGAAGAAAATCGCCAGAAACATTTCTAAAAACACGGCAATCGTGATCGATGAGCATTACATTCCGGCATTCAAGCCTTCAAAAGTGTTCATTGAGAAAATCAAAACCAGCAAAAAAATCAAGGAATTGGCTCCTCAGGACTAAGTCTGAGGCGACTTTGACATGAAAAAATCACAGCTCATTCTCATCGTAGCAGGAATTCTGGCAGTAGTGGGCCTTTATGCACTCCCAAAGGTAGTGGTGGATAACGAAGCTACCGGCGCCAAAATGGAAAGTGCCACAGAGGAGGAATCGGAAGATCCCCAAGCCCCAGGAATCACAGCGCTGCATGGGAATGAGCTTTCTGCCGAAAACAGAAAGCAAGCAGACCAACTCAAGCAGATGTATGCGAATGCAGCTGAAAAAGAAGAAAAGGTGGCTGCGGCCCAAGTTTTGGCGGAATTGTATAAAGGAGAAGGATTGTTTGACAGTGCAGCTTACTATTGGAGTGAAGCAGCCGATTTATTGCCTTCCAACCTCTTTTTGGCTGAAGAGGCAGGAAAAGCAAGTTATGAGGCATTCAGTTTTGCGCTGGATAAGGCCAAAGTAGAGAAGCTGGCCGAAAGTACCAGGGCTTACCTGAATAAGGTATTGGCTAAGAATCCCTCCCGTCTGGATCTGAAGACAAAAATCGCGATGACCTATATCTCCTCCTCCAATCCCATGCAGGGAATTAGTATGCTGAGGGAAATATTGGAACAGGACCCTCAAAATGAGGATGGGTTATTCAATATAGGTATTCTCTCCATGCAGTCCGGACAGTACAATAAAGCAGTGGAGCGATTTGAAGAGCTGATCAAATATCACCCTGACAATTTGCAGGGGCAATTTTATTTGGGAGTAAGCTACTTTGAATCCAAAGAAAAAAATAAAGCGAAAGCACAGTTTGAGGCGGTGAAGAAAATGACAGAGGATCCCATGATCCTTAGCAGTATTCAGAGCTACCTCGACAGGCTATAAAATCAGTATTTCACATCTAAACCTTTAAGACTATGCCTTGCGGTAAAAAAAGAAAAAGACATAAAATTGCTACTCACAAGCGTAAGAAAAGACTGAGAAAAAACAGACACAAGAAGAAGTAATTGACTTCACTTGCCTGTTTGAGTAATCATCAACGTTCATTTACATAGTATAAATTAGAGATTTTGAGTACGGAATTGTTAATCGATTCTGCTCAAAACGGAAGTCGAATTGCCCTACTGAACGATAAACAACTGGTCGAACTCCATTCCGAAGGAATGGAGAATCAGTTTAAAGTAGGTGACATTTACTTGGGTACTGTCCGAAAAATCGTCAATGGGCTAAATGCAGCCTTCATCGACGTAGGATACGAAAAAGATGCTTTTCTGCATTATCAAGACCTGGGCCCGAATGTCAACAGCCTGTTGAAGTTTACCAAAATGGTGAGAAACAATAACTACAACAGCTACCTACTCAAAGGCTTTGACAATGAACCTGAAATAGAAAAAGTCGGAAAAATCGATAAGATTCTTTCCAAGACCAATCAAGTGCTGGTTCAGGTAGTCAAAGAACCGATATCAACCAAAGGCCCTCGACTATCCTGTGAGCTCTCTCTGCCCGGTCGTTATCTAGTGCTGGTCCCTTTCTCCGATACAGTGAATGTATCCAAGAAAATCAGAAGCAGCGAAGAGCGAAAAAGGCTTCTCAGACTCATCAACTCAATCAAGCCTGCCAATTTCGGAGTAATCATCCGAACCGTGGCCGAAGGACAGTCCGTGACGGAACTCGACAAAGACCTTCGAAACCTTCTCACCAGTTGGGAAGAAGGCATGAAAAAGCTGCTGAAAGCCAAAAGCCGGGACAAAATCATCGGAGAGATGAGCATGGCCTCCTCACTTATCAGAGACCTGCTCAATGAATCATTCGACGCAATCACCGTAGAAGAAGAATCTACCTACGATCAGATTAAATCCTACATCAGGACCATAGCGCCTGAAAAAGAAAAAATTGTCAAGCTTTACAACGGTAAAGCCAAGCTATTTGAAAGTTTTGGAATAGAGAAGCAAATCAAAAGCCTCTTTGGACAGACAGTCAGCTTACCTCAGGGAGGGTATGTAATCATAGAGCATACCGAAGCCCTTCACGTCATAGACGTGAACAGCGGAAACAAGTCCAATCAGGAAAGCGATCAGGAATCCACTGCCTTAAAGACCAATTTGGTAGCTGCGAAAGAGATTGCCAGACAACTTCGCCTCCGGGATATGGGGGGAATCATTGTAGTGGACTTCATTGATATGAAAAGGGCTGAGAATAAAAAAGCCATCTATGAAGCCATGCAGCAGGAAATGAAGTCTGACCGGTCCAAGCATACCGTGTTGCCATTGAGCAAATTCGGATTGATGCAAATCACCCGGCAGCGGGTACGTCCTGAAGTAAACATTGTGACCAAAGAAGTCTGTCCAGCCTGTAATGGTACTGGAAAAATACAAGCTTCAATTTTGGTGGCAGATAAGCTCGAAAATGATCTCGAGCACATGGCTACCATCCAAAACGTGGAAAAAATACACATTGGGCTGCATCCTTATCTGCACGCATACTTCACCAATGGCCTGATTAGCCGAAGGGTGAAGTGGTTTTTCAAGTATTACAAATGGATAAAACTGATCAAAGATTCTTCCCTACCTGTGACGGAATACAGATTCCTTGATGAATCTGGAGAAGAAATCGAACTAAAAACAAAAAGCGAGGCGGAATAAGCCCCGCTTTTTTTATGGGTTGATTTTTGAAAAGTCCAAAACAGCAAAAGATACTAAATCATCCGTAGTCTTTGTATGAAGGGTGACTACGTATCCTAAGGGGGTATTGAATCCATAGGAGTCCATCTCAACTGGATTCAAATCCAATTCTGCCTCTTTATCCAAATAGTAATCAAACACGATTAATTTTTTTCTTTCCTGTTCGGGATTCTCTATTGTCGGCCCTTTCACTCTTACCCGTCGTATCAGTTTTTGGGATTGAGTGGCAAGATCCAAGGCTTCGTATTTGCTACTCTCGTGATTGGGTTGAAAGACGATATATTCCCCTCGCTCTGAAGTCGTTCCCTTTAAAAAATTTAGTTTTTCCACCGTTCCGGCTGGATGCCATGTCTGTAATTTGTCTTTAATTTTAAGTAGTGAATCGGATATGGAAAAGGAAATCAGATGCTCATCAGTCCCTTCATTATACACATGACTGAAAAGGCCCAATTGATCATCTTCCAAGAAGTTTAAGATTTCTTTTGGGTAGCTAAATTGGAAGTAGTCGAACTCTTCTTTTTGGAGATCGAAAATAATTCCCCATTTATCATAGTCAAAGAGCTCCTCTTTGAAAACGTAAGGCACATCCATGAAAAAAAGCTTATTCCCTGACTTTTGGATCCTATTAAAAAGGTAGGTTCCGTAATTGTGGTACAATCTCCCTTCAGGAACTTCGGGAAAATCCCATCTTTGGATTACTTTCCCCTCAAGATTTGCTTTTATAAGCTCCTTTTGCTGGGAAAGGAAATAAATGGAGTTCTGATCAATAAAATCTCCGGTCACAAACCCTCCTATTCCGTCAGGGCCTTCTTTTTCAAATTTAACTGAGTTGAGTAGTTTCCCTTCCGGAAAGCTGTAGGTGAGGAGTCGATATTGATTAAAGGTTAAAAGAACTTCCCCTGAGTCAGTTTGGAAGTGAGTGAAATTGATGCCCAGATTTTTGGTAAGTGTATCTTTTTCGAGATAAAGGGTATCAACAATCAAATCAGAAAGTTGAAGAAATTGGATTTCCCTGGAGTTTTCAGAAGAAGTGCAAGCAAAGAGGAAAAGTGAAAAATAGAAATAGATTAGGTACTTCATCCGTACAGATCATTTTTCTAAAAGTAAAAAAAATGACTTAGTCAAAAACCTAATCTATAAACAAGCCCCAACCATCATCATATCTCTCGGTCGGGTCAAATCCCTTCACCCACTCGACAAAAAGTACTTTAAATTCAGCAATAAGCTCCCGAAGTAAATTTAGATGCTCTTCTGCATGGGTTTCTTCCATGGCGAGTTGATAAGTCATGGAGTTGAGATGTCTTGCATGCACTTTCATGATGGTGGCGTATTCCATCTTCAGGACGAAGTCACTGACTGCCTCTGCACCGGCAAACTTGGAGCAGATGACGGTTGCATCCTCCATCATCATTCCCCCGTAAAGTTCCTTTCGGGCCTCATCAAGGCTCCCAACCAGCGCATGGGTCAGGGATACAATCTCGTTCCCCTTTTTCATCAAAGGATGAGAAAAAATCTGATCCCGCATGGATTTCGGATCAAATTCTTCCTCATCATCCCAATCATCGTTTTTGTCAAAGTCATCCCACATCGTAAAAATCAATTTAAAAAGTGCCGGAAAGGAGTCTGTTTAAAATGGAAGCTTGTCTTCCTCGCTTTCGCTGTAGAAAGAGTCTACTTCAGGCATAGAAGTGCCCGGGCCATTCGAAGAACCTGCACGGTCCACCTTGTAAGCTTTTACCTCCGTGTACCATCTTCCGTTGTATTCTCTGCTTTCCACGTCTATTCCTAAAGTCACTTGTTCACCTACCTTCAGGGCAAACTGATCGATTTTATCTCCCCATAGGGCCACGCAGACCTTTTTGGGGTATTGACCGCCTGTTTCCACTATAAATTCTTGTTTCCTCCAGGCGTTTCCGCTTTTTGAGTTTCCACTTACTTCCTGAAGCTGATTGATAATTTTTCCGCTTAATTCCATCGTTATTTTCTTTTTCTCTTACACGAAGGTAAGAATTGAGTCGGATTTTTCGGGCTTAAAAAGTGGGGATAACTGTTCCGGTTTTCAAAAATTCAATATTTTTTTATTTAATGGTTATTACGAATCGTTCCGTTTGATATTTTTTGAGATAAAATTTCATCAATAAGAAAAAAATAGAATTTCCTATCGAATTTGCCCAGAGACTTGATTATTTCAAAAAATTCAAATTAGATTAAAGGCCAAATTGAAATTACGTTAAATAATTTTTCTTTACCCGCTAATAAGATACTATGGCTTAGACTTCTACGTTGTACAAAAACCAACTACATATGAATAAGCGAAAAGGTCCTTTGGACAGTGAGTTGATCGCTCAGTATCGCAACGGAAGTGAAGCAGCATTTGATCTCTTGGTGGACCGATATCAAAGCCGGGTATTTACTACCATCTTTCTCATTGTAAAAGACCAAAAGGTAGCGGAAGACCTTTTGCAGGATGTATTTGTAAAGGTAGTTCAGACCTTGCAGTCGGACCGATATACAGAGGAGGGTAAATTTCAGCCTTGGATAATGAGAATAGCTCATAATCTTGCCATTGACTATTTTAGAAAAAGTAAGCGATATCCTACCATATTAATGGAAGATGGCAGCAATGTATTCAACTCCTTGAAATTTGCTGAATCCACCATTGAGGATCTGAGGATCAAGGAAGATACCATTGAGTTGGTCAAAAGACTGATTGAAGAATTGCCGGAAGCTCAAAAAGAGGTGTTGGTGATGAGGCATTACATGGATATGAGTTTTCAGGAAATTGCCGAAAAGACAGGTGTAAGTATCAATACGGCTTTGGGAAGAATGCGCTATGCACTAATCCATCTCAGAAAAAAAATGAAACAACTAAATATTGCCTATGACAAAACCTTTTACCCCAAATGACCTGGTAAGATATATCTACCGGGAAATGACCGAGGGTGAACAAGAACTCTTAATGCAAGCCTTGCACAGCGATGAATCTCTGATGCAAGAATATTTGGATCTGCTGAGCACGATAGAGAACTTAAATCAGTTAACTCTGAAGCCTTCGGAAAAAGTAGTGAAAGCCATCAAATCACTGGCCCATTCTACGGGACTACAAAAAGTCTAAAGAACCGGTAACCCCGCATTTGCGGGGTTTTCTTTTATAATGCGTCTATAAAATCCCTTGCTTGCTGTAGCAGGTTTCGATAGGTCTCGTCTGTAAATCCATGCCCCTGATTGGGAACACGGGTGAATTGATGGATTATCCCATTCGAATTTAGGTTCTCTTCCAGAAGCTCACTTTGGGAAATCGGAACTACTGTATCTATATCCCCATGGAAAAATATGGTAGGTGGATCATTTGGATCCAAATGACTTAGAGGGCTGGAATCCAGATAGGCTTGAGGAATTTGGTCGGGCTTTCCACCAAGAATGCTTTCCAGACCCAAGGCAGTAATCGTATTGAATCCATGAAGTTCCTTTAAGTCTGTCGGAGGAAAAAAGGCTACCACTGCTTCGATGTCGGAGAAGTCATTGCGGTAAGCATGCTGCAGGGCTAGGTGTCCACCGGCACTGGCACCGGAAATGACGATGCGGTCGGAAATGTTCCAATCGGCAAGATTTTCATTGATGAAATCAAATACGGAGATGATGTCCGCCTCTTGGGTTGGAAACTTATTGTTTCCTGTAATGAAATCGAAAAGGCGATAATTGACCGAAACCAAAGCATATTCAGGGAATAAGTTATCTAGGACTGGTTTGAATTGTAGAAACTCACTTTTGTCTCCATCAATCCAAGCCCCGCCGTGGATATATACCAGCAAAGGCGTATTTTCTCTGCTTCTTCCAGCTGGAAGATAAACATCCATTTTTTGGCGTACATCTGTCCCGTATGCTTGGTCAATTATTTCTCTGGCAGGAAGAAAATCGACATTTGGCTCAGGATCAGAGCTACAGGCCCATAAAAGGCTTAAGAAAAAAATGGATTTAAAGGATTTTATGAGGCCCATTTTCGAATTCATTTCAAAACCATTTGATGAGGGATTCTACAATTTTTTTGGCCTTAAGTCCATAGGGTGGCCTCAATAGGGTAACGTTGTTGTACCCGATTCGTTGCTTTAAGACTCCTTTTTCATTGCTGAAAGCCAAAAAGCCATAATAGCCATGGGCTTTTCCGATTCCGCTGGAATTTACCCCACCGAATGGGAGTTCATTATGAATAAAATGGATGACGCAATCGTTGATAACTGCATTTCCCGAGCTGGTTTGCTTCAGAATCTGCTCATAACTCTTTGAGTTATCAAAGACATAAAGCGCCAGGGGTTTTGGCTTACTGTTAACATATGAAATTGCCTCTTCCAAGCCAGTATAGGTAAGAATTGGCAGAATTGGACCAAAAATCTCTTCCTGGGCAATCTCCATGTCCTCTGTAATTTGAGTCAATAAGGTAGGTTCAAAATAGCGATGGTGAGGATTGGTTTTTCCGCCAAAGACCACATTAGCACCTTTCTCTATTGCGTCATCAAGATAGGATTTTAATCTGGTAAAGTGTCGGTCATTGACTATTCTGGCCAAGTCCTTTGAATGCTCTATCCCTTTGAAGTCTGCATCATACATCTGTTGAATGCCTACTTTCAGATGGTCGAGCAACCTTTCAAAACTGGCTTCATGAACTAGGATGTAGTCTGGCGCCACACAGGTTTGTCCACAATTTACCAATTTTCCATAGACTATCTTTTGCGCGGCATCCTCCAAGTCTGCATTTTCTGTGATTATAGCAGGAGATTTACCTCCCAATTCTAAAGTGACTGAACTGAGGTGCTTGGATGCATTTTCCATCACAACCTTACCAATTTGGGGACTGCCCGTAAAAAAAACATGATCAAAAGGTAAAGCCAAAAGGGCCTGAGCTACTGAAGCGTCTCCTTGAATTACCTGAACCTCTTCTTGGCTAAAGAGCGCTGATATCATTTTTTGAATCAAATCTGAAGTGTGAGGTGTAAGCTCGGAGGGTTTGAGAATTACGGGGCAGCCTGCTGCCAAAGCTGAGACCAAAGGTCCCAGTGCCAAGTTGAACGGGTAGTTCCAAGGAGAAATGATCAGGGCAACTCCTTTTGGCTCAAACTGCACTTTGGCTTTGGTACCCAGCATGGCGATTGGAGAAGGAAGAGACTTCGTTTTCATCCAAGCCTTAAGATGTTTAATGGTATGATTGATCTCTGAAGTCACAGGGTAAATTTCAGACAGGTCGGTTTCCACATTCGGTTTTTGAAAGTCTTGCCATAATGCTTGTCTTATTTCAGTTTGGTGGTTTTTTATCCATCCCCTGATTTTTTTGAGTCTGAGGATCCGTTCCTCAGCTGAGGAAGATCTCCAGGACAAAGCGGTTTGGTTCATTTTCTTAAGTTGGCTTCTTAGTTCGGTTTTCAAAGAGTCGAGAAGGGTTTCCATTGCGATTTTTTTAATAGGGTAAGATAATGGAAGATGAGACCGGCAGGAAGCATTTGCTTAAAAATAAAAACAGGTTCACTTTTCTTGCAAATGTTTAACAAAATACAAAAAAGATTAAACAAAAATGTAATTCGGAGATTGAAAAATCCATTTCATACCAAAAAATTTGTATTACGTACCAAAATATTTTTGAAAAGGCTTGGATATGAAAAACAATAAAGTGTATTTTTATGACAAAATAATGGAGATGTATTGATCAAACTCGATTTCTGCTCCAAAGGGTATTAAAAAAAAGTGAAGAAAAGGACCTTCGGAATAGAGCTAAAGGAAATTTAATCCACTGAAAATCAGTGAATATAGAAACACAATTACGGACTCGAAAAATTTTAAAAACTAACGATATGGACAGGTTTTCCAATTGTCAACTAAATGCCCGAACACTAAAAGGTGGATTTTTCCAAAGGGCTACTAGTAAAATTCAATCTAAACTAGTTCTTTTTTCATGGCTCGCTTTGGTTGGTTGGATGTTTACTGCATTATCAGGGTATTCACAAACCAATTCTAGCAGTTCAAATAGTTTACCAGATAAAATACCATTTGTGGATTTCCAAAACACTGGTTCTGAGAACCAGGGTGCAAGAAGGCTGTCCTCACCGTTAAATGCTAGGGTTCAGAATTCGTTTCCAAATTTTTGCGAAGGTATTTATAACCTGAATTTCCAAAATCCGAAAAAAATTGCAGGTCCTGGAAATCCCTCAAGTTCGAATGTTGCAAATCAATATCAGATTGGTGATGTGTACACCTTTGAGAATGTGGTCACACTGCCTGGAAATACGGTGGTTCATGCGATTATTACTATTGAAGATGAGACAAGGGGAGATATTGCATTATTTGATAATACATCAGATGGTTATCCTTCGGCGCTACAGCCGTCGTTTCGTTCTGGCAGTTTTTCAAGTGGTCTTGGATTTGGGATTTTTGATTTCCAATTTGTAACAGGAACATACAATTCTACAACTGGACAAATTACCAATCAAAACCCAATACAGATACCCGCTTTTAATGCCTACTTGGTCGATATTGATGGAATATCTGCAGTGAGTGAATTTCAAGCTGTTACGGGAGGAGGTACCGTTACTTTTGGTCAAGGTGCAGCCTCAAATATCACAGCGATCAGTGATGATGCAACTTTTATTACTCGTTATCAAGACAATACCGGATCTAGTGCAGATGGAATTCCAATCAATGTTTTTGACCGGATGGTGAGGGTAGAATTTACTAATGTTCAAAATTTTAAATGGAAATTCGGAGTCAACTATAGATCTACTCAGGGAAATACTCGGCTTTTTTCGTTTTATGTTCTTTGTATTCCAGGTTTTGTCCCTGCTGATGGAGACTACAGCGATGCTCCAGCTAGCTATGGGTCTCCCAATCATGCTGTACCAAATAGCACCAATGTTAACTCTCTTCCTCGCTTAGGAAATATCGTAGACCGGGAGCCGGGAGCCCTTCCTTCAGTGGATGCAAATGGGGATGATATATCTTCGGCGGATTTATCCAATCCCCCAACAGGTACTGGTCCAGGTGTTGTAAACGATGAAGATGGTGTGACCATCCCTGCGGGAGCATTCAATGCAGGTGATTCTAAGCAAATTACAATCAATATTAGGCAAGCAAATAATACCTCACAGAAGGCCTATGTCAATGCTTGGATTGATTGGAATAGAGATGGAGACTTTTTAGATCAGGGAGAACGGGTTATCATTAATCAAGGACTTACCACAGGGAATAATGGGAATATTACTCCCACTATAAGTGTGCCTTGCGATGCAGTACCTGGTATTAGCTATCTCAGAGTCCGTGTAAGTACTACTCAAGACCTTCCCCCAATCGGAGGAGCTTTGAACGGTGAGGTAGAGGATTATAAAATCACAATTACCGACACCAATAATTTAACCCCTGTTAGCATTACAACCCAGCCGCAAGGAGCAATTTATTGTCAGAATACACCAGCTGATAATGTGGCCAATTTGAGTGTAGCAGCTACAGGTTCCTTTAATAATCCAAACCCAGGAAGTCTTACTTATCAGTGGTATAGTAATACTACTAATAGCAATAATATTGCAACAGCAACCCTGATCCCTGATGCTACTTCTTCTACCTACAAACCATCCACTTCAGTTGTGGGTGAGGTTTATTATTTTGTAGTTGTAACTGGTAACTGTAAGCCAGCTACATCTAATACGGCGAAGATTACGGTGAATGCGTTGCCTGCAAATCCTGTGATTACACCCATACCTCCTACCTGCGAGGTAGCTACTGGAGGATTTACCTTCGACCGTATATCCGGGGTGGAATATTCACTTTCATCAAACTTTTCTTCGATCATCCCGGCACCAGGAAATTCAGTTACAGGCCTTGCAGCTGGAAGCAGCGGTTTCCTTTATGCAAGAACCATAGGAACGACCTGCGTGTCATTCTCTCCATACAGTGTTGCTGCCCAGCCCCAGGCTCCTGCTGCGCCAGTGATTACCCCGATAGCCCCAACCTGCGAGGTAGCTACTGGAGGATTTACCTTCAACCGTATATCCGGGGTTGAATATTCACTTTCATCAAACTTTTCTTCGATCATCCCGGCACCAGGAAATTCAGTTATAGGCCTTGAGGCTGGAAGCAGCGGTTTCCTGTATGCAAGAACCATAGGAACGACCTGCGTATCATTCTCTCCATACAGTGTTGCTGCCCAGCCCCAGATTCCTGCTGCACCAAACTCAGGAGGAAATCAAGTAGTTTGTGCTACAGATCCTATTCAAACCCTTACAGCTTCAGCCACTGCGCCACAAGGGTTCCAGGTAAGATGGTTTGACGCAGCTACAGGTGGAAATGCTGTTCCTAATCCAACATGGAATACCATCGGTACTAAGATCTACTACGCTGAATCCTTCAACCCAACCACAGGTTGTTTTAGTGCGACAAGAACTCCAGTTACATTAACGATTAATAATTGTGCCATTTCCCTTTTAAAAACAGGAGAGCTTTCTACTGAACAAATCGGGGGATGTCCTAGAGCAGGAGATGAAATCGTTTATACGTTTGTTGTTACCAACACAGGTGATGCAAACCTGACCAATATTTCTTTGATGGATGTAGCTTCTTCCTTTACGGGGAACGGGGCATTTCCTTCTATTCAGTTTGTTGAGGCGACTCCTGGCAGTACTGCCACCGAGCTGTTGGTAAATGGCAGTTCGACCTTTACTGCTACCTATACTCTTTTGCAATCTGACATTGATGATGCCGGCTTTATCGAAAACCAAGCCAAGGTTACAGCCTTGGCTGGTACTACTCCACTTGAAGCTCTTTCTGGAGCTGAATATGTAAGTGAGACTTTTGAAACTGATGGAGAGAAAACCATTGTGGAGTATTGCAGAGAATTTAATTATTCTGTTGAGAAAAACTGGATACCTGCACAAGGCCAAACATCAATAAGTTCTCCGGGAGTAATCAACTATGAAGTTGTAATTACAAACATTGGAAATACCACAATCACGGGTATTGAAGCTGAAGATACCTTCCCTGACGGAAGTGTTGCTAATTTGACTGGAGTGGTAGAGTCTATTTTACCGGCCAATGGCAAATTGGATGTAGGAGAGACTTGGACTTATCAGTTTACCTACAATGTAATTCAGACAGATATTGATAATGCAGCTGCGCTTAATCCTTCTCAGCTAGTTAATAGGGTAGAAGTAACCAGTGATCAGTTGCCAGATCCGGCACCTGCCGAAGCAGTGACGCCGGTGAGTGGCGTTCCGAGCCTGATGATCGAGAAGGTAGCCGACCAGAGCAGCTATGCTTCCGAAGGCGATGTATTGACCTATGAGATCACGGTGACCAACAACGGCAACGTGACCTTGACCAACATCGTGGTAAGCGATCCACAGGCGACGATTACGGGCGGAAGTCCGATTGCGAGTCTGGCCCCTGGCGCTTCTGCGGTCGTGACGGCAGAGTACGAGGTGCAGCAGGCAGACGTGGACAACGGCAGCTTCACCAACACCGCCACAGCGAGCACGACCTATAATGAAGAGGAGATCGAGGTGAGCGACGATGAGACCGTGAATGCGGCCCAGCGTCCGAGCCTGATGATCGAGAAGGTAGCCGACCAGAGCAGCTATGCTTCCGAAGGCGATGTATTGACCTATGAGATCACGGTGACCAACAACGGTAACGTGACCTTGACCAACATCGTGGTAAGCGATCCACAGGCGACGATTACGGGCGGAAGTCCGATTGCGAGTCTGGCCCCTGGCGCTTCTGCGGTCGTGACGGCAGAGTACGAGGTGCAGCAGGCAGACGTGGACAACGGCAGCTTCACCAACACCGCCACAGCGAGCACGACCTATAATGAAGAGGAGATCGAGGTGAGCGACGATGAGACCGTGAATGCGGCCCAGCGTCCGAGCCTGATGATCGAGAAGGTTCGAACTTCAAATAATGATATTGTCAATGGTCAAGTGACATTCGACATCACCGTAACCAACACAGGAAATGTCACCCTGTTTGATATCTATGTCCAAGACATTGAAACTGGTGATAATTGGATTATCAATGAATTGGCTCCTGGAGATACTGACACAAGAGAGGTACTGGTGACTATCACTCAGGAAATGATCGACGACAAGTGTTACTTTAACACAGCCACGGCTGAGATTCGAGAGTACTTCATCGATGCCAGAGTAGTGCCAGGACAAGGTGAGCAATTACCATATCAGGTCATTCTGAGAGATGAAGCGTTTGCAGATGCTTGTTTCACACAGACTCCTGAGCTATCCATCTTGAAAGAAATCACAGGTGGTGATCCATATAGCTTGGTAGGGGATGAAGTGGACTACAAATACACTTTGACCAATACTGGAAATGTGACCTTATCTGGTCCGTTTACAGTGGGAGACGATAAAATTGGGACTATTGATGATGCAAATAGTACCCTTGAGTTGAAACCAGGCGACCAGATTGTTTTCACTGCTTCTTACACCATAAATGAAAATGATCTTGAAGAAGGTTCTGTCACTAACGTAGCTATAGGTAAAGGCTTCTTTACAGATGGTGAGGTAGAAGAACCTATAGAGTCTGATCCAGACACAGAGACTGCCGATGCAAGCTTCAACGACATTCTTGCGGTAGACGATAATGCGGGTACATTCCAGTATAGCACGTCTGCTCAGATTGCTGCAATCAATGCTTTGGATAACGATCAATTGAAAGGCGGTCCGGCAACTTCTGCAAATGTGATCTTGACTACTTTGACTCCAGATCCAACAGGAACGTTGACAGTGGACGCAAATGGTGTAATTACCATAGCAGCCAATCCACAGGCAGGTGACTACCAGTTGACCTATAGAATCACTGAAGTGGGTAATCCGCTCAACTTCGATGAAGCGATTATTACAGTTACTGTTGATCCTTTACTTGGCGTCATTGAGGTTGGCGAATATTGTGAATTGGATGCACCTTACCTGAGATGGTTGTTGAACCCAGTTAACTTCCAGCTTGCTGATCTAGCTCCTGGTGATGATACTCCGTTGACAATGACTTGGTATGACAAAGACGGTAATCCATTGATTGTATATGAGGATATACCATTGGAAGGCTTTATGCTCTTCCCAGGTGCTGATACGATTCCAGGTGGTTTTGGTAGCGCATGGCCAGGTTGGAAATTTGAAAATATGCAATGGGTATCTGGTGAGTTCAATTTCCATCAGGTAAGAGAAGCCGGCGCTTACGTTATCTTTGAATTGAACCCTTCTGTTCAGGTAGAAATATCCTATCCTGGAGCAACAGAAGCTTGTAATCCAAATCCGAATCCTCCAATCGCGGTGGATGATGATATGACTGCGATTCCAGTATATCCTGACTTTGGATTTATCAATATTGTCAATGTCTTGGATAACGATAGGCTGCAAGATGGTACTTCACCATTGAACACCACCCTGGTAACAGTTACTGAGGTTACTCAGTCAACCCCAGGTGCCTTGATTTTGGATACAAATACAGGTTTGGTAAGCGTTGCGCCAGGACTTGCTCCAGGTATTTATACGCTGGAATATAGAATCTGTACCAACCCGAACCCTACCAATTGTGATACAGCAATTGTTACAGTAAGAGTAGTCTCTCCAGGTATCTCGATTGAGAAATCAGTTACGGAAATTGACAATGATGTTGAAGGTTTTATTACCTACGAAATCAAAGTCACCAATACTGGAGATGTTGAATTGTTCAACATAGAGGTGAAGGATGACTTGACTGGCGATATGTGGACAATTCAATCTTTGGCACCTCAAGAAGTATGGACTGAGACCACTCAATTGGAGATCACTCAGGAGCTGCTTGATGGTCTTTGTGTAACTAACACAGCTATTGCAACCGTTTATGCAGATGAATTTGAATACTATGAAACGTTCAGAGTTCTTGATGGGGAAAGAAGAATCCTAGTAAGGGATGAAGATTCTATTGAAGAATGCTTCGAAATCAACCCGGCCATTGAGTTGCTCAAAGACGGGGTCTTCATGGATGAAAATCAGGATGGCTTCGGCAATGTGGGTGAGACTGTGACTTACACCTTCACGGTGACCAATACCGGAAACGTGACCTTGAGTGACATCACGGTAACTGATCCACTGGTAACGGTGAATGGCGGGCCGATCAGCCTGGCACCTGGAGCAAGCGACAACACCACCTTCACGGCGACTTATGTCCTGACTCAGGAGGATATTGATAATGGCTACGTGGTAAATACCGCCTTGGCTAAAGGTACCGCACCTAATGAGGAAGAAGTAGAAGACGAGTCTTCCGATCCCACTCCGGTGGAGAATCCTAGCACAGAGTGTGAGTCCTGTACCGAGACAGTGATTCCTCAGAATCCGGCCATTGAGTTGCTCAAAGACGGGGTCTTCATGGATGAAAATCAGGATGGCTTCGGCAATGTGGGTGAGACTGTGACTTACACCTTCACGGTGACCAATACCGGAAACGTGACCTTGAGTGACATCACGGTAACTGATCCACTGGTAACGGTGAATGGCGGGCCGATCAGCCTGGCACCTGGAGCAAGCGACAACACCACCTTCACGGCGACTTATGTCCTGACTCAGGAGGATATTGATAATGGCTACGTGGTAAATACCGCCTTGGCCAAAGGAACTTCACCAAAAGGAGTGGAAGTAGAAGACGAGTCTTCCGATCCCACTCCGGTGGAGAATCCTAGCACAGAGTGTGAGACCTGTACCGAGACAGTGATTCCTCAGAATCCGGCCATTGAGTTGCTCAAAGACGGGGTCTTCATGGATGAAAATCAGGATGGCTTCGGCAATGTGGGTGAGACTGTGACTTACACCTTCAAGGTGACCAATACCGGAAACGTGACCTTGAGTAACATCACGGTAACTGATCCACTGGTAACGGTGAATGGCGGGCCGATCAGCCTGGCACCTGGAGCAAGCGACAACACCACCTTCACGGCGACTTATGTCCTGACTCAGGAGGATATTGATAATGGCTACGTGGTGAATACCGCCTTGGCCAAAGGAACTTCACCAAAAGGAGTGGAAGTAGAAGACGAGTCTTCCGATCCTACTCCGGTAGAGAATCCTAGCACAGAGTGTGAGACCTGTACCGAGACAGTGATTCCTCAGAATCCGGCCATTGAGTTGCTCAAAGACGGGGTCTTCATGGATGAAAATCAGGATGGCTTCGGCAATGTGGGTGAGACTGTGACTTACACCTTCACGGTGACCAATACCGGAAACGTGACCTTGAGTGACATCACGGTAACTGATCCACTGGTAACGGTGAATGGCGGGCCGATCAGCCTGGCACCTGGAGCAAGCGACAACACCACCTTCACGGCGACTTATGTCCTGACTCAGGAGGATATTGATAATGGCTACGTGGTGAATACCGCCTTGGCCAAAGGAACTTCACCAAATGGAGTGGAAGTAGAAGACGAGTCTTCCGATCCTACTCCGGTAGAGAATTCTAGCACAGAGTGTGAGACCTGTACCGAGACAGTGATTCCTCAGAATCCTGCTATCCAGGTTGTAAAATCTGATAACGGAGCACAGGTTGATGGTGCGGGTGATGTGATTACCTACACATTGACTGTGACCAACACTGGAAACGTGACCTTGACAAATGTAACTATCGAGGATCCTTTGACTGGTTTGGATGTGAATGTGGGTACTCTTTCTCCTGGAGTTTCTACCTCGGTAAATACTGAGTACGTAGTAACTCAAGCGGATGTGGATGCGGGATTTGTTGTCAATACCGCTCTGACCAAAGGGGAAAGCCCTGACGGAGAAGATCCTGAAGATGATACGGAGATTGAAACTCCTGTCGATCGTAATCCAGCAATTCAGATTATAAAATCTGATAATGGTGCACAAGTTGATGGTGCGGGTGATGTGATTACCTACACCCTGACTGTGACCAATACAGGAAATGTGACCTTGACGAATGTAATTATCGAGGATCCATTGACTGGTCTGGATTTTAATGTGGGTACCCTTGCGCCTGCTGCTTCTACATCAGTGAATACAGAGTATGTGGTTACGCTTGCAGATGTCAATGCAGGTGTGGTTCTTAACACTGCCCTGACCAAAGGGGAAAGTCCTGATGGAGAGGATCCGGAAGATGAAACAGAGATTGAAACTCCTGTTGATCGCAATGCATCAATCCAAGTTGTAAAATCTGATAATGGGGCACAGGTCAATTCTGCAGGTGATGTGATAACCTATACATTGACTGTGACCAACACAGGAAATGTAATCTTGACAAATGTGACCATCGAAGATCCATTGACGGGATTAGATGTGAATGTAGGTTCCCTTGCGCCTGGAGCTTCAACATCGGTGAACACTGAATATGTAGTCACTCAAGCAGATGTGGATGCAGGTTTGGTGGTTAACACTGCCTTGACCAAAGGAGAAAGTCCTGATGGAGATGATCCAGAGGATGAAACAGATATTGAGACTCCAATTGATCGAACTCCGTCTATCCAGATCACCAAGTCTGACAATGGAGCTCTGGTTGAGGGTGAAGGTGATACAATTACCTATACCTTGACTGTGACCAATACAGGCAATGTGACCTTAAGTAATGTATTGGTTACTGACCCATTGACCGGACTGGATGTGAATGTGGGAACTCTTGCACCTGGAGCCTCAACTTCGGTAGATACTGAATATGTGGTAACTCAGGAAGACGTGGATACAGGGTTTGTATTGAATACGGCCCTAGCAACCGGTGAAAGCCCTGACGGCGAAGATCCGGAGGATGAAACTGAGATCGAAACACCTATTGACAGAAACTCTGCAATAACCATCACCAAAGTGGCTGATGTGGAAGCTGTTCAAAATGAGGGTGAAGTAATCAACTATACCATCGTGGTGACTAATTCCGGAAATACTTCCCTTACCGAAGTATTGGTTAAAGATCCTTTGACCGGATTGGAAGAAGTGATTGGTATACTTAATCCTGGTGAGTCAGTTTCCTTTGAAACTAGCTATACTGTAACTATCGAGGATATCGCTTCCAAAGAAGCAATCGTCAACGTGGCTACAGCAACATTCACAGACCCTATCAGTGAAGAAGAGGTAACTGAAGAAGCAGAAGAGGTAGTTCCAGTGGAATGTATCGACGATACTTTAGCTACAGGTATCATCTTCAGAGATCTGAATCAAAATAACACTTATGAGCCGGAATTAGGGGAGACAGTACTGGCCAATGTACCAGTGGTGTTAATTCCAATAGCAGGAACTCCAGGTGATGCCCTGTTGGTAGTGACTGGGGCAGATGGTCGATATACCTTCAAGGATTTCGTACCAGGTACCTACACTGTACAGGTTAGAGACGTGAATCTCAACCTTGCACAGGGATTGTTCCCTACAGGTAGCTCCTTGGCCTTCCCTACCATTGAAGCATGCGCACCTTTCATTCGCAACTTTGGCTACGAGGCCTATGAGGGCATTGTTCTGGGAGACTTTGTTTGGTACGATCTGAATGGTGATGGTATCCAAAACGAATGGTTTGATGCCAACGAAGACGGACAGGTTACCCTGAATGATCCAAACGCTGGTCCGATAAGAGCCGAAGATTGGGAATGGTTTGACCTCAATGGTGACGGTAGATATGATGGTCCTGAGAACGAGGGCGAATTGAACAAGGCTGGCTTCGGAGTAGTAGAAAATACCAGCGGAAACGTACGGGTGACTGGTCCTGGAGGATACGACGAGACAATTATTGTGGGTATCGCTGGTTACTGGAGAACTAGACCATTTGAAGAAGATGGTAAGTTTGCTCCTCCTGCTGGAGTGAATCCTTACGGAGAGTATACCGCAACACTGATTGAGGATGATTTGATGGCAGCTCAGGCTTCCTTTATGGCAGCCACTGGCAAGGTTAAGATATTACCAAATGCTGGAGGCAGAATAACTGACATCAATGGTACCCGAGTGGAAGAACGCTGTGGTCTGACTACTGAGTCTGGAATCACCAGAGAAGTTACTCCACAAGTCACCCAGCATTACGATATGGATTTCGGCTGGAGATGCTTGAATGTAGATGTGGAAATCATCGCCAATGACGATGACTTTGGTTCACACTTCATCAGCTTTGGCGGAGTGATAGGAAATATCCTGGACAACGACCGACTTGAAGGTCAGCGACCTGATCCTGCCGATGTAGACTTCGAATTCACTGAATTGGATGGCATAATTGGTCTCTTGATCAATGATAACGGAGAGTTGGGTCTGGTGCCGAATGTAAATGAGGTAAGGGACTACACCCTCAGATATGTACTGAGAGAGACTGCCTTCCCTGACAACAACGACGATGCCTTGGTATTCTTCAGAATTCTCAACGACAATGTAGATCTGTCTGTAACCAAGACCTCTTTCGAGGCTGAGATTTACGAAGGGGATGAATTTGAGTATGAGATAGTCGTAAGCAATGTCGGAGGTACTCCAGCTACCGGTGTGACTATAGTGGATAATCTGCCATCTGGTGTGACCTATCTAAGTTCCCGAGTGGTGAGTGTGAGCAATCCTCAGATTCAGGTAGGAACTCCTACAGTGAGTGGAAGCACGGTGACTTGGAATGTGCCGTTCATTCCTTCTGATGGTGTGATTACTCTGAGAATTCGTGTCCAAGCTGGTGATGCAGGCCAGATCCAGAATGTGGTAACGGTGGACTCTGAAGAGGACGATATGAATGAGCAAGACAACCGAGATACAGATGTAAATCAGGTATTGCCATTCAGAATCCCGAATGTGATCACACCAAATGGAGATGGTGACAATGACACCTTTGAGATCAAGGGACTCGGCAAGTTTACAGCCAGTGAGATTGTGATCTTCAACAGATATGGAGACCATGTACTTGAGAAGGAAAACTATCAAAATGACTGGAATGCACCGGGTCAAGTAGCAGGTACTTACTTCTATGTCTTGAAACTCACAGATCGAAGCGGAAGAGTCCATGAGTTCACCGGCTGGATTCAGGTAATCAAAGAATAATTGAAAGCATTATGAAATCGAGCATGGAAAGAATGTCAAACCAAGTGATGTGTAAGACCGCATGCGAGATTCCATGTGGCCATAGAAAAGTAAAAGACAAGCACATGAAAACGACTTTTAAAATCATAGCAATGACCCTTTTGTTAGGCATTTGGTCTTGGGGGAGTAGTTTTGGCCAGCAGCTGCCTCAGTTCAGCCAGTACATATTCAACGGGCTGCATGTGAATCCTGGATATGCGGGCTACAAGGGGGAGCCGTACATCCAGACGACCTA
>NZ_BTPD01000018.1:0-79309 GCF_036245625.1 Algoriphagus confluentis | reverse complement strand
AAAACACAATCCCCAACACAATCCGATACCAGCCGAAAGCGGTAAAGCCATGATTGGATACGTATTTCAAAAACAGTTTCTCTGTGACCTTCTCTAAAAAACAGCTAGAGGTAAAACAGTCTATTTCTATTTCTCACAGATGCCTCAAATGAACACAGGTAATGTCATCTGTGAAAATCCGTGTAATCTGTGAGCAAAAAACTCACCCCAAATCCGCTCCCCACATCAGGATCAAAAACACAATCCCCAACACAATCCGATACCAGCCGAAAGCGGTAAATCCATGATTGGATACGTATTTCAAAAACAGTTTCTCTGTGAGCTTTTCTAAAAAACGGCTAGAGGAAAAACAGTCTATTTCTATTTCTCACAGATGCCTCAGATGAACACAGATAATGTCATCAGTGAAAATCCGTGTAATCTGTGAGCAAAAAACTCACCCCAAATCCGCTCCCCACATCAAGATCAAAAACACAATCACCAACACAATCTGATACCAGCCGAAAGCGGTAAAAACATAATTGGAAGTGTATTTCAAAAACAGTTTCTCTGTAGGCTTTTCTAAAAAACGCTTTTCTTTTTTCTCACAGATGTCTCAGATAAACACAGGTAATGTCATCTGTGAAAATCCGTGTAATCTGTGAGCAAAAAAACTCACCCCAAATCCGCTCCCCACATCAGGATCAAAAATACAATCCCCAACACAATCCGATACCAGCCGAAAGCGGTAAAAACATAATTGGAAGTGTATTTCAAAAACAGTTTCTCTGTAGGCTTTTCTAAAAAACGCTTTTCTTTTTTCTCACAGATGTCTCAGATGAACACAGGTAATGTCATCTGTGAAAATCCGTGTAATCTGTGAGCAAAAAAACTCACCCCAAATCCGCTCCCCACATCAGGATCAAAAATACAATCCCCAACACAATCCGATACCAGCCGAAAGCGGTAAAGCCATGATTGGATACGTATTTCAAAAACAATTTCACCGCAAACCAAGCCGAAATAAAGGCGACTCCAAAACCAATCGCAAGCATAGTTAGCTGTTCGGAAGTGAAGGCCAAGTCGGATTTGATCAAATCATACCCGCCTGCGGCCATCATGGTAGGTACCGCCAAAAGAAAAGAAAACTCGGTCGCCTGCTTTTTGTCCAGGCCATTGAACACCCCACCGATGATCGTGGCAGCTGCGCGGGAAGTACCCGGTACCATGGAGAGACACTGGCAGAGGCCGATGAAAAAGGCGTTTTTGTAGGAAATGTCTTCTACATCTGCAAGGGTGGATTCCTGATTCACCACTTTTTTGTCAATAAAAATCAAAATCACGCCACCCAAAATCAAAGAAACCGACACCACAATCGGATTGAACAAGTAGCCCTTGATAAAATCATACGCCAAAAGTCCAACTACCGCTGTGGGAAGAAAAGCGGCAAACAGCTTGAAATAAATGGTAAGGCCCCTGAAAAACCGCTTGATATACATCAGCGCAATCGCCAAAATAGCTCCCAATTGAATAAACACCTCAAAGGTTTTGACGAATTCATCTTCGTGGATACCCATAAGCGTAGAGGCCAAAATCATATGGCCTGTAGAGGAAACGGGTAAAAATTCGGTGAGACCTTCGACGATGGCTATGATGATACTTTGAAAAAGAGTCATGAATAGGGATTTTTTTGATCCGGCAAAACTAACATTCTACTGCGAAATCAGGGACAGTATTATCCAGAATTCCAA
This sequence comes from Algoriphagus confluentis, assembly GCF_036245625.1. Taxonomy (NCBI): domain Bacteria; kingdom Pseudomonadati; phylum Bacteroidota; class Cytophagia; order Cytophagales; family Cyclobacteriaceae; genus Algoriphagus; species Algoriphagus confluentis. The sequence goes on along the minus strand of NZ_BTPD01000018.1, from coordinate 77,579 downwards.
TTTTTAACTTTTCCACTGTTGCCTTTTGATGAAATATTTCGTTCTTTTTAAACTAAACAGACTTATTATGAAGCGATCCATTTTTGCCGCCTTTTTATTCCTCTTGACTCTCTCCTCTTTGGCTCAAGAACTGAAAGAAACCACCCTAACGAGCCAAATTCAAGAAGTAACTTTATTCCTTTCAGGAGCACAGGTATTTGAACAAGCTTCGGGTCAGATTTCCTCAGGTGAATCCATCATTGTGCTCAAGGGTCTGTCTTCCTACCTGGATGAAAAAAGCATTCAGGTCAAAGCTCAGGGAAATTTCACCATTCAGGCCGTCAACAAACGCCTGGATTTTCTGACTGAAAAAGAGGTCGGAGAAAAAGTCAAAGAACTTGAAAATCAGATCGAAAGTATTGAGAAGGCTCAAACTTTGGCACAAAACCGCCTCCAAATCCTTTCCAACAAAGCAGGGCTGCTTTCTGCAAACAAAGACTTGGGAGGAAGTCAAAGCGGACCGACCATGAGTGAATTGAAGGCAGCTTTGGAGTTTTATGATGCCGAACTCACCAAAATCACCAATGAGGAACTTCAGGTAAAGTCCAAGATCGCAGAAAACGACCGGGAACTGGAACGGCTCCGGAATCAGGTGAAGTCCATGCGCGAAAGCCAAAACAAATCCACTGCAGAAATCCGCATTCGCGTGAAGGCTCCTGCGGCTGGCTCGGGCAATTTCCAAATCAACTACTTGGTTGCCAATGCAGGATGGTACCCGAAGTACGATGTGCGGGTCAAGACCATCCAAGCCCCCCTCATGATCAACTACAAAGCGGAAGTGTACCAAAATACCGGGGTGGACTGGAAAAATGTCAAGCTTCGATTTTCCAATGCCAATCCTAACCAAAGCGGACAGGCTCCCTTCCTCGAAAAGTGGGAACTGAACTATGCCCGCTTTACCAAAGTGAATAAATTTGCCTTGCCACCTGTACCGGGGCAGGTCAGCGGAGTGGTGCTGGATTCCAATGGAGAGCCCATCCCCGGAGCCACTGTCTTGGTCAAAGGAACCACCATCGGGACAGCTACAGATCTCAATGGAAGATATTCGATCACTATCCCTCCTACAGCCCAAAACCTTGTATTTTCATTTGTGGGGTTTTCAACACAAGAGATAGCTATCCAAGGTCGGTCTACTGTCAGTGTAAGTCTGCAAGAGGATGTTCAAATGTTAGAGGAAGTAGTAGTATCAGGGTTTAGTTCTGAATCAAAAAGAAGCCTTCAAGGAAGAGTAGCTGGAGTGGCAGTTACAGGAAGTAATACCAGGGATAGAGAATCTGCTCCTTTGATGACTAATTTTGTCGAAAACCAAACTACCGTCGAAATCGAAGTAGCCGAACCCTATTCGATCAAAACCAACGGAGAGCGGACTTTGGTAGATCTGAAAACCTACGAAATACCGGCAAATTATCGCTACACCGCTATCCCCAAACTGGACAAAGATGCCTTCCTCTTAGCGGAAATCACCGATTGGAGTCAATACAGCCTGCTCGAGGGAGAAAGCAATCTGTACTTTGAGGAGGGTTTTGTCGGTCGGTCTATTCTCAATGCTGCTGCACTTCAGGATACGCTTCAAATCTCCATGGGACGGGATCGCTCGATCGTAATGCAGCGGGAAAAAGTGGATCAATTCTCCAAAAAAAGAACCATCGGATCCAATATCACCGAAAGCCGGGGCTATGAGATCATCCTGAAAAACAATAAATCCCAACCCGTCACTCTCCTGGTGAAGGATCAGATTCCTGTATCGGTCAATTCCAACATTACAGTGACCCCTGGGGAACTCAGCGGAGGAAAACTCGATCCACAAACGGGAGTAATTACTTGGGAAATAAGCTTGGCTCCGGGAGCACAGCAGAAAGTTTCTTTCCAATATGAAGTCAAGTATCCAAAAAGTGAACGGATAATTTTAGACTAAAAAGAAAAAAGCAGCGGCCACTGACCGCTGCTTTTTCGATGGTAAAACCTCTAATTCAATTCAAATCGGCCAGAAGACCTTTGGCTACCCAATGAAAGTTGGGCTCTAGTTTCACGGCCTGAGTCCAGACTTCTTTGGCTTTGGCCTCATTTCCTTTTTCCTGATAGATCATTCCCATCCAAGCCATATTGTCCAAATACATCCAATCCTGCTCGTTTCCGGATTTTTCGAAAGCCTGATTTGACTTTTGGAAAAGAGCAAGTGCTTCGTCTTTGTCCCCACCCCAGGTTTCCGGAGTGAAATATTTATTCCCTGCCATCATTTTCAGTACGATCGGAGAATTGGGAGCTTGGGCAAAGGCTTCCTCCAGCAAGCCTGAGCTTTTTGGTCCCAGAAACATTCCTTTCATCGGACTGTATGCAATTTTGTACCCATAAAGGGAAGAAAGAAGCGCCTTAGCATCTGCTCCATAAGTTTTGGATGAACTCAGGGCTTTCAGTCTTTTTTCCAGGCCGTCCACGTAGGAATCAAATAGGCGCTCATCCTGATCGACCATGGTGGCATTGAGCAGACCATATTCCATCAGGGCCAAGTCAAAAGAAGTCCTTTCATTGGGCTGAGTCTGATGGGCCTGAGTGGCGAGCGCTACATTCTGCTTCCAGGAATTTTTGTCCTGGGTGAGGTAAGCCTGATAGCTGAGTCGTTTGAGGTCTTGAGGAAAACCCATAGCCATCAAGGTGATCATCATAAGGAGTGCGAAGATTCTAGAGTTCGTTTTCATGATATAAATTGGTTTATATTATAAACTTGATTTTGAAAATTTTTTAGGGTAAATAGTTTTTCAGATTTTCCACATATTCTTCAAAAGCTTGGATCCCCTTGGGTGTGATTTGGCAAGTAGTGAGAGGTCTCTTGTCCCGAAAAGATTTTTGGATGGTAATGTATCCTGCCTTTTCGAGTTTGTCGAGCTGCACACTGAGATTGCCGGCTGTGGATTCCGTTTTCTCTTTGAGAAATGTAAATTCCGCCTCCTCTAACCCAAGTAAAAGGGACATGATTGCCAGTCTCAGCTGGGAATGGAGAAGGGGATCAAGTGGCTTAAACACGGCTTTTGAATTTGTTTTTCAATAAATATCCAGGGACCAGATAGCCCAGCACCATGGAGATTCCGGCTACGAGATATTGCTCATCGATGGGTTGCAAAAATCCGACAATCGAACCCAGGAACAAAACCACCCCTCCAAATTTCACCGAATTGTCTTTAATAATAGCCCCTGTCACAAAAACACCCACAGCGGCCAGCACCAAAATGATGGGGTTGTGCCTAAACTCCAAGATGGGCATGAAGGCTAGAATAATTACCATCCCCACAAAAACAGAGATCCAAAGCTGGCCCAAGAAATCATCCAAATGCGTCTTCACCCGGGATTTTTTTTGCTCCCTAAACTCATGGACAAAACTCCAGATCAGAGCAGGAATTACTCCCAGCCATACCACATAGGGCATCTCAAAACCTGATTTGGCTAGACCATAATGCCCAAAATTGCACAGGGCAATCACCCATCCCCAGAGCAAAAGTTGAAAACTTCCGTCTCCGGCAGCTTCCTTTTTGGCCTTTTGGATCATCTCCGTGATCAGAGCCAAAGATTCCGAACTGCTTAATTGCTTTTCCATAACTTGAGATTTTAGATTCTATAACGGAACAAATATAAATAGGTTTACATAATAAACTACTTTATCTGATTTTTTTTCTGTTTTTTTCCTAGATTTCATCAAAGAATTCCACAGCTATGAAAAACCTATTCGATCCCAAAGTCACACAGGAACTGATTTCACGAATCAACCAGCTCAAACCCGAATCTCCCCCACTCTGGGGAAAAATGTCGGTGGACCAGATGCTTGCCCATTGCTCGGTGGCTTATGAAATGGCTTTTACCAACAAGCACCCCAAGCCAAATCCCCTCATGCGCTTTCTGCTGAAATCCTTCGTCAAAAAGGGAGTGGTCAATGAAGTTCCTTATCCAAAAAATTCAAGAACAGCACCTGCATTTATTATTTCGGACCGAAAAAATTTTGAAGAAGAGAAAAGCCGACTCATCAAATATCTGGAGCATACGCTTTCTCTTGGAGCAGATCATTTTGAAGGTAAAGAATCCCTTTCCTTTGGTCCCATGACCTCTCAGGAATGGAACAATCTATTTTACAAGCACCTGGATCATCACCTGACCCAGTTTGGAGTCTAGTCCCTAGGTATGAGTTTTAAACATTAATTGAATGGTTATGAAAAAATCTGTTTTTTATCTTCCCCTTTTGCTGCTGACTTTGATCTACTCCTGCACTAGAAGCAGCAGTGATAATTCTTCCAACGATGAAGAATCAACCCAAGATGCAGGAAATTCATCGCTTCCAGTAGGAGACAATTCCCAAACCTCATTGGATTGGCCTGGCACCTACTTTGGAGTTTTACCCTGTGCAAGCTGTGAAGGAATAGAAACCTGGGTTACTCTCAATGCCGACGGAACGTTTGAGCTCAAGACAAATTATCTGGGACTGAATGATGCCCGCGAGGAGATTTTCACCGGTACTTTCGAATGGGATCCTACAGGATCAATGGTTCAGCTTACAGGTCTCATCGGCAATGCTCCCGGAAAATACAAGGTCGGAGAAAACCGGATCTGGCATTTGGATCAAGATGGGAACCGAATCGAAGGAGATTTGGCCGAACGCTACATTCTTTCTAAACAGTAATAACTTGCTGAAATTACCCGCATCGTCATCTGTAAGGTCAACCAACTGGATATACCGGGCTAACACTAGATTTTGGAGCTAATCCAATCGCCGCCACCTAGGGAGCGGTGTCGAATCTACCAATCCAATAAGGCGGGGAAAGATCCTCAAACCCAAAATGGTAACCACCCAACTATTTAAACCTCACTACCTTCCCATGGGCCTTGGACGTCATGGCGAAAGGAATGGCTTCGGTAATTTCCCGGAACAGAAGTTCCACCAGTTTTTGCTTCAAGAAACTACGGTTGAGGATAATACTCACCTCCCGGATAGGTGCCTGCCCTTCGAAGGACCGAAGTCGGCTTTTTTCCTCTTCACTTAACTCCAATGTAGCCAATTCGGGCAAGAGAGTCACTCCCTGATAGCGATTGACCATATTCCTAAGTCCTTCCAATGAACCGCTTTCATAGTGGAAATTAGAGTGTCCGGCCATGGACTGATCACAAAAACTGACCACCTGATCCCGGAAGCAATGGCCTTGCTGCAGAATCCAGAGTTCGTTTGACTTTAACTCTTCCGGTCGAACCGTATTCTTTTTCAGTAGAGGGTGATTTTTCGAAAAATAGGCATAGAATTTTTCGTAAAACATCGGCTTTTCCAAAATCCCGGGCTCATCCAAGGGAGTCACTACGATTCCGAGATCCAATTCATCATTTTTAAGGTGTCGAATCACCTCCTCGGTGACCATTTCCTGCACTTCCAGCTTTACATTGGGATATTTTTCCAAAAACTTCCGAATAAAAAGATGCAATAGGTATGGTGCCAAGGTAGGAATAATCCCAAGTTTGATCGTGCCGGAAATATCTCCCTTGAGCTGAGCTACCAGTTCGTAAATCCCCTTACTTTCAGAAACGACCCGCTTCGCTTGAGCAATGATTTGTACTCCTATTTCGGTAGGAATGACCGGCATTTTACTTCGGTCAAAAAGAATGACTTCCAGCTCTTTCTCCAACTTGCTCAGCTGAGCACTAAGGGTCGGTTGGGTAACGAAGCAGGATTCGGCCGCCTGACCAAAGTGTCTAAACTTATCTACGGCAATCAGATATTCGAGCTGTTGGATGGTCATTTTATCAGAAATTATCTTGGACAAGAAAGCAAAAAGAAACGGAAAGTGTTTGGTTCCCCCCTATAAAGCCTCCTCCATTTTCCACTTAACTCCAAGTACAGGACGCTTATCAAAATAGAGAAAGGTAATTTTCCTTAACCATATAAATACAGTAATTTATTTCCCTCAGATCTGAAAAAACAATCCAAAATAGCTCATCATGAAAAATTCTAAATTTTCCAGAAGAAAATTCCTTGGCACAAGCCTCCTGACTACTGCTGGTGCAAGTTTGGTCCCAGGAATGGCTTTTGCTAACTCTCACCCTCTGATTCAGACAGCTCATGAACGAGTCAGGCTTGGATTCATCGGCCTGGGAAGACAATCCATGGGTTTATTGAATAATTTCATGCGCATACCCGGAGTAGAAGTAGTAGCCGGAGCAGATGTTTACGCAGTCAAAAGAGAGCGATTTGCCTTGAGGGTCAAAAAGAATCTGGTCGAGGCTGGCCAAGCTTCCAGCAATCCCCAACTCTATGAAGACTACCGGGAACTGCTCCAAAACCCAGAAGTAGATGCTGTGGTCATTGCCTCCCCTGATCATTGGCATGCCTTAATGGCCATTGATTCCTGCAAGTCCAAAAAGGATATTTACCTGGAAAAGCCCCTTACTTTCACGGTCAAGGAAGGCCAAGAGCTCGTCAAAGCGGTGCGACAAAACGGAATAGTCCTTGCAGTCGGCTCGATGCAGAGAGCTGCGGTCAATTTCCAAACGGCCGCAATGCATGTCCAGCGAGAGAAGCTCGGAAAAATCTCCCAAGTATTGGTACATGTGGGAGAAAATCCATTCCCAAAATCCTACGATCATCCTGCCCAGGCCATTCCTCAGGGACTAAATTGGCAAAAATGGCTGGGACCTATTCCAAGTTTGGCTTTCAATGAGGAACTCAATCCAGGGATTTCATTGAATCCGGAGCAGAATGAAAAAGCTTGGGCAGGCTGGAGATGGTACAAGGAAACCGGGGGAGGCTTGATGACGGACTGGGGAGCCCATATGATCGATGTGGCTCAATGGGGACTGGGCATGGACCGAAATGGACCTGTGGAAATCATCCCCGCTACAGGAGACTCCCCTTTGACTTACAAGTTTGCCAATGGAGTAGAAATGTTGATTACCAAATTTGATGAAGGCAGACAGGGAGTTAAGTTTTTGGGAGAAAAAGGTTGGATCAAGGTGTCTCGGGGAAATTACGATTCCTCCCTTTCGGAATTACAAATTGGGAAAGAGCCGGAAAACTTCAGCTTTGGAGCCCACCATGTGGATTTTATCGATTGCATCCGCAAAAGGAAAGACCCGATAGTCCCCGTAGAAGTAGGTCATAGCACCTGTACCAGTTGCACTATTGGAAATATCACCCAAGACCTGGGAAGAAGTCTGAAATGGGATCCTGTACAGCAAGTTTTCCACGACGACTGGGAAGCCAATTCCAAGTTGCACTACGTGTATCAAAACGGGTACACTCTCAGCTAATCCCAACCTTTCAACCCAAGCCCTATGAAACTCACAAAAAATAGATTACCAATTGCCATACTGTACTTATCCACCTTGGTTTTGTTGACTTTTTGCACCAAACCCAATGTGGATAACCCCGGCTCAGAGGAAAAAATTGAGGCAAAATTTACCGCTAACCCCGTCCTTGTCGCAGAAAAACCCATAGCAGTTTTGCAACTTGGTGATGAGGCTCCACCCTTCCGTCTTCCCGACACGGATGGAAAATTCCACCAACTGGAAGATTACTCAGACAAGGAAGTCTTGGTGATCAATTTTACCTGCAATCACTGTCCTACAGCTCAGGCCTACGAAGACCGGTTTATTCAGTTGGTCAATGACTATGGAGAAAAGTCGGTGGCCTTCGTAGCTATTTCCCCTAACAGCCCGATCGCCATCCTGCCAGAGGAATTGGGCTACACGGATTTGAGTGATTATTTCGAGGAAATGAAAATCCGCGCAGAGGCCAAGGGATATAATTTTCCTTACCTCTATGACGGAGATACGCATGAGTTTTCCACTGCTTATGGCCCAACAGCCACCCCACATGTCTTTGTTTTTGACAAGAATAGGAAGTTGACCTATTCCGGGAGGATGGATGCCAAAGAAAAACCCGGGACAGGGAATGCAGAAGATTTGAGATTGGCCATTGATAAGACCTTGGCGGGGGAACCTATTCCTGAAGAAGCTGCAAAAACACCTGCTTTCGGATGCTCGATCAAATGGGCCTGGAAAAATGAATATACCATCAAGACGAATGAAGAGTGGCAAAAACGAGAAGTGACTTTGGAAAAACTTAGCCCGGATGGCCTTGCTCAACTTTTAAAAAATGAAACTGACCGATTATTGCTGGTCAATTTTTGGGCGACTTGGTGTGGGCCTTGCATCATCGAATATCCCGAATTTGTCACCATACAAAGGATGTATGGAGCTAGGGACTTTCAGTTTGTATCTGTGAGTATGGACTCACCGGATCAGGAAGAAAAAGCATTGAAATTCCTCAAATCCAAATATTCCGCTCTTCCCAACTACCTGATGGATACAGAGGACAAATACGAGGTCATCCATGTCGTAGGAAAAGATTGGAACGGAAGTCTTCCCATCACTTTGTTGATCGAACCCGGAGGGAATGTAGCCTATCGGGTCCCGGGCACCATTGATCCTTTGGAACTGAAGCGGGCGATTGTGGACCATCCGATGATTGGAAGATACTATTGATTTCGGATTTCGGAAATCGGATTGATTCGTCAGAAAAATTATTGGAATCAGGATTGAAAACAAGTAGATTGTATTCAATCCTGTTTTTCGTTATGAACAATTCTGAATTTCCATTCCTCTACCTTTCTCAGCTACTTTACACCAGTTCCCGATTGATGATTCAGCAGGTTCAAGTGACGCTGAATGAACTTGGTTTGACTTATTTACAATTTTTGGTTTTATCGATCCTTTGGGAAGAAGATGGGCTAAAAGTGCATGAATTGGGAACCAAGCTTAGTCTGGATTCGGGCACGTTGACCCCGCTTTTGAAAAAACTGGAAGCCCAAAACTTGCTCAAGCGCAAGCGGGGAGAAGAGGATGAGCGGACGGTCAGTATTCATCTCACTTATCCGGGAAAATCACTTCAGAGCAAAACTTTGGCGGCCCTTGTCTTGTTGGAAGAGGAGATGAGCTCAAGCTTGGGAAAACCGACAGAAAAGTTGATTCCTCAGCTGGAAGTCTTTTTGGAAAAACTCAAACCCTCAAAAAAGTAAAATGGAAAAATTGAACATTGATTACACTGCTGTAGCCATCAATACAGGAGGCCGCAAAGGACATGTACGCACAGACGACGGAAAATTGGATTTTGATGTGTCTATGCCCAAAGAGATCGGAGGAGACGGAGAAAAAACCAATCCCGAACAATTTTTTGCAGCTGCCTACGCCTCTTGCTTTGGAGGTGCTTTAGGAGCTGTAGCGGGTAAAACCAGCCTCAGAGACTCCGAAATCAAAGCCAAAGTCCACTTGGGAAATTATGGTCCAAACAGCTTCGGCTTGGCAGTAGATATCGAAGTGAAAATTCCTCATGCCGACTCTCTGGAACATGCCCAGCAACTGGTAGAAGCAGCACATCAGGTATGCCCCTATTCTAAAGCGACTCGAGGGAATATTGAGGTAAATGTGAAGGCGGTTGAATGATTTTTGATAAAGGATTGATTTTGATTAACTTTCGTCATGTCAGAATCTGAAGTTTTCCTAAAGTTTCAATCCTTACCTGAAGATCTTAAAAAGCAGGTTGTTCAATTTATGGACAACCTGCTTGAATCTTTGCCCTCAAAAAGAAAGAAAAAGCCTGTCGCGGGTTTGGCAAAAGGAAAAATTGTAATCAAAGATGGCTTTGAGGATCCGATTGAGGATTTTAAAGAATATCAATGAAAAACTTTTTAATCGATACACACATCTTAATCTGGTTTCTAACAGACCATCCCAATCTTTCTCCAAGAACAAAAAAACTAATAGAAGAGTCCGAATCCTGCTTCATAAGTGTCGCTTCGATTTGGGAAATTGGGATAAAAGTCAGTTTAGGAAAACTTGAATTGCAAATAAGCATTTCCAAGCTGATAGAGCTTGTTCAAATTAGTGGCTTCTACATCCTTCCAATAGATCAATTCCATGTCCTAAAAAATAGTGAGTTAATATTTTTTCATAGGGATCCCTTTGATAGAATTCTTATTTCACAAGCTCTTGTAGAGAATTTGGAAATCATTACGGCTGATTCAGAATTTTTGAAGTACCCGTCAAAGACCATTATCAATTAAGCAATAAAGATTTTTGCTAGTCAATCAATTTTTAGACGTTCAGGAAAAAGACTTTTGTAAATCACTTTTCCCCAATCGGTAATTTCCTTCCCATCAAAAGGCCTTAACTTTCTAGCCAAAATAAAATTTTCAACATGAAGAAAAGCTTACTGACTTTATCCTTTGCATTTGTGTTTGTTTTGGGTGCTTTGGCCCAACTCCAAACTCCAGAACAGTTTTTGGGCTATAAGCCCGGAGACCGATTTACTCCCCATCACCGTATGGTGGATTACTTTGAGTATGTGGCTTCGCAAAATCCCAACATCAAAATCATCCAATACGGCGAAACCAACGAAAAACGCCCGCTTTTCGTGGCGATTCTTTCCAGCCCAGAAAATATGGCCCGCCTAGAGCAAATCCGCACTGACAACCTTAAGCGTACCGGCTTGATGGAAGGCTCTCCGAGCACTGAAGTCCCGATCAACTGGATGTCTTTCAATGTGCACGGAAATGAGTCTGTGGGTATGGAAGCAGCAATTTCTACTTTTTACACACTCGCCGATCCAAACAATGTCAAATCTCAGGAATGGCTCAAAAATCAAGTGGTCATTCTCGATCCTTGTATCAACCCTGACGGTCGCGACCGCTATGCGATGTGGTACAACCAAAAGATGAACACTCGCCTCCAGCCTGATCCACAGTCTATGGAGCACAACGAACCTTGGCCAGGAGGAAGAGCTAATCATTACCTTTTTGATCTCAACCGAGACTGGGCTTGGCAAGTACAAGTAGAGTCTCAGCAGCGATTGAAGCTTTACCAGCAGTGGATGCCACAGTTGCACCTGGACTTTCATGAGCAGGGGGTGGACAATCCATTTTACATGGCTCCGGCTGCTGAGCCTTTGCACGAGCAGTTGACCCCATTCCAGCATGAGTTTCAGGATATTTTCGGTAGAAATACCGCTAAATATTTTGACCAGGCAGGCAAATTTTACTTTACCAAGGAGCGATTTGACATCCTCTATCCCTCCTATGGTGACTCTTATCCGATGTACAACGGTGCCATCGGCATGACCATCGAGCAGGGTGGTAGCGGCCGTGCCGGCATCGGAGTGTACAATTCGATCGGAGACACCGTAACGCTAAGCGGACGAATCGCCGGACACTATACCGCTGCGATTTCGGCGGTAGAAGTGACCAGCCAAAACGCCAAAAGACTTGTAGATGAGTTTGCCACCTATTTCAAAACCAACTCCAGCAACCCAAAAGGCAAATACAAATCCTTTGTAATCAAAGGAGAAAGCAACCCAGCACAGCTAGCCAAACTGCTTGAATTGATGGATAAAAATGGAATTCGCTATGGAAAAGCAGGTTCTCGCGCAGGTTTGAAAGGATACGAGTACCAAAGTGGAAAACCAGGAGTAGCTTTTTCCACCACGGAAAATGACATCATCATCAATGCGTATCAGCCGAAAGGAGTCTTGGCTCAGGTGCTATTCGAGCCCAATCCGGTGTTGAACGACTCCATCACCTACGACATCACCAGCTGGGCAATGCCATATGCCTTCGGACTCCATGCCTATGCGCTGGAAGGCCGAATCGATGCGGCAGGTCAATACGAAAAACCTACTTTCACTCCAAATACAGCTGGAGCTACTCCTGTGGCCTATCTGGCCAAGTGGGAAGGAACCCGAGATGCGGCCTTCCTTGCCGCTTTGCTCAATCAGAAAATCCGTGTAAAGTATGCCGAGTATCCTTTCACGGTCGAGGGCAAAAGCTTCCCTGCCGGGTCTCTCATCATCACCAAAGGCGGCAATGAGTATGTAGGCAACTTTGATCAGAAAGTAGTGGAAACCGCCAACCGATTTGGAGTGACTTTGGCTACGACGCAAACCGGCTATGTGGACAAAGGGAAGGACTTTGGTTCGCCAAATATCCGCGTCATCCAAGCTCCAAAAGTAGCTTTGGTGGGCGGTCAGGGCACTTCTTCCTTGAATTATGGAGAAGTTTGGCACTTCTTCGAAAAGGAATTGGACTACCCTCTGGTCAATCTAGATGCGGCCAATTTTGGTTCCTATGATCTCAGCAAATACGATGTGATTATTCTCCCTTCAGTATTTGGCTCGGGTCTGATTGGCAATGCGCAAACCAAGCTGATGGATTGGGTAAAAGCCGGAGGAAAAGTAGTAGCCATCGATGCGGCGGTCAATCTTTTCGCCAACAAAGAAGGATTCAAATTGAAAACCTACGACACAGACGAGGAGAAAAAGGCTGCAGAAAAAGCAGCTCAGGAAATCGCCAAAGAAGAGCGACTAGAGCCTTTCACCGAGGGAGAACGGCTCGACATCTCCGGTGGGACTGCCGGTGCCATCTATGAAATAAAAATGGACGAAACCCATCCGCTGGGCTATGGTACTGGAGGTAAATTCTATACGTTGAAAAACAATTCCAACCGATTTGCCTTCATGAGCGGGGGTGTAAATGCCGGAATTATTGCTGAAAATGATTCCTATCGCACTGGCTTCATTGGCTACAAAATCAAGTCTCAAATGGGACAATCTGTAGTCATTGGAGCAGAAAGACAGGGTAGAGGACAGGTCGTCTACTTTGTGGACAACCCGATCTTCCGCGGATTCTGGGAAAGCGGCAAGCTGATTCTCAGCAACGCGATCTTTATGGTGGGGCAGTAAAGATAAAATTCAGGTTTCTTCTCATAAAAACCAGTCGTTCTTGAAAGAATGACTGGTTTTTTCTATTTATACCTTCAATTTCCAAAAAGTGAAAAGCATTTTTTATCCTATATTAATTGTCTATCTTTTAAAAAATTTCGCAAAAGCACCCTCTTGGATTACCTTTTCTATTTTCTATTTGAATCGGTCAAATGAAAAAATATCTCTGGATTTTTGGATTCCTTTTCCTTTGTTTTTCCTGTAACAAAGTAGAAAAAGAAACCAGCGCATCCGATCAGGAGCAGGTTTTGGCTCCCCTCTTTTTTGACCTGTCTCAGCTTTCGGATTCACTCAAGCCAGAGACCAGGTGGCTGACAGACCATGCTCCTCCCAGAATGGTCCCGGTACCCGGTCAGAGTGGAGGCTCTTTGAGTATCAAAAGTGAATCTGGAGAAGACCAATCCATTGCCCGCCTTGCGCCAGAAAGGAAAAAACTGCTGGCCCTCAACGGACCAAATGGAAATCAAGTTCTGGGTCCTGGTGGAAAGCCCTACTTTTTGGGTGAAGGGGGTATTTCTCAGTTCAGAACCTATACCACCGACGACGGACTTGCCTTGGATGGGGTGAACTGTGCCATTTTGGACAGCCGGGGTCACCTTTGGTTTGGCACCAATGGAGGTGGCATCAGCCGATACGATGGGAGCTCATTCACCAACTATTCTACTACCGAAGGCCTGGTGGGAAACACCATCCGAAGTATCTATGAGGACAAAAACGGAAACATTTGGATAGGGACAATCACCGGTTTGAGTAAGTTTGACGGTAGACGGTTTTCCAATTTTACTTCCCAAAATGGGCTGGTGGATGATTATGTTTTCGGAATAATCGAAGATAACGAGGGCAATCTTTGGTTGGGAACTGGAGGAGGAGTCAATCGCTACGATGGAAGTACCTTTCAATCCTACACCACTGAAGATGGCCTGGCCGGAAACTTTATCATCACTGTGGGAAAAGACCAACAGGGAAACCTATATTTTGGAACCAATGGGGAGGGGATGAGTAAGTATGACGGCTCTCAATTCACCACTTTCACGGAAAAAGACGGACTATCCGGCAATAGGGTCCGAAGCATTGCCGCCTCCTCCGATGGCTCTCTTTGGATCGGAACCATCGGAGCTGGAGTCAGCCGGCTCAAAGATGGTAAATTCAAAAATTTCAGTCTTTCCGACGGTCTGGCAGATAATATTATCCGCTCCATTAAAGAAGACCGAAAAGGTCAAATCTGGTTTGGCACGGAACGAGGTGTGAGCCGATATGATGGGGAAAAGTTTACCACCTACACCCGCGACCAGGGCATGCCAGCAAGCAGTGTCTTGGATATCGTCATGGATCGGTCTGGGAAGCTTTGGTTTTGTACGGACGGAGGAGGAATCACCCGATTTGATGGCAGTGCATTTACCAGCTTCACCATCAATCAGGGACTGGGCGGGAATCTTATCCTCAGTGCCTTGGAGGACCGTCAGGGAAATCTCTGGTTTGGAAGTGCAGGAGGTGGAATTACCCGATTTGATGGTTCTGAATTCACCAATTTTTCCCTTTCCCAAGGTTTGCCAGGAGATGTGGTTCATGCCATTTTTCAGGACAGCAAGGGTTTGGTATGGATAGGAACCGGCGGAGGAGGTTTAAGCAAGTTTGAAAACAATGCATTCACCAATTATTCCACCGAACAGGGGCTTCCTTCCAATGAAATTTATTCCATCACTGAAGATGCCTTGGGAAATCTCTGGATGGGTACTGAAAATGGAGTCAGCAAATTTGACGGAAAAAGCTTCACCAACTACTCAATGGACCATGGGTTGATTGGAAATGTGATCTTGAGCCTGCTTCCTGATTCGGAGGGTGGGATGTGGATCGGGGCTGTCGATGGGGGAATCAGTTATTTTAAAAACGAAACCATACTCAACTTTGCTCCGGATCAGGGATTGGTTGATCCCGGAGTGATTCGTCTGGTCTACGACGCAGATGACAACCTCTGGATCGGTACTGAACATGGACTGAACCTACTCCCGAAGGAGGATCTGACAGCCTTGTTAGCAGGAGAGAAATTAGACCGGAATCCATTTTTGAAATTCACCAAAGAAGATGGGCTACCCGATGAAGTGATCCTACAGATTGTGCCGATGAAAAACAGGAAAATGGCTATCGGGACCAATTTGGGCATGGTATTCTTTGACGGACCCGGAGATCGAGTCCGGGATTTTCAAACCTCCAATCCAGAGCTGTTCAACTCCAACACTGGCTATCCAGTGAAAGACCTTACTGACGGCCAAAATGGCATGTTTCAGGATAGCAAAGGCATTCTTTGGGCTGGAACAGGCAGCAATAAGACCGCCTTGGTCCGTTTTGATTACGATGCACTGGTCCGCAATCAACGTGCACCGGGGCTTTTTCTCAAACAAATCAGAATTAATGAAGAGCCGATTTCCTGGCATTCCCTGTTGCCTGGTTCTGATCCCGCTCAAGTGGAATTTGAAGAGACAGGTACTTTAGGCAAAAAACTAAGCCCATCCGAACGGGCCGCTATTCAGGAAAGATTCGAAAAAGTATCCCTGGATAGCATTGCCGCATTTTTCCCAATTCCGATAGGTCTGGTTTTGCCTTACAGACACAACCACCTCAATATTGATTTTGGCACAAACGAACTGGCCAAGCCCTTTCTGGTGGAGTACCAATACATTCTTGAAGGCTATGATGAGGAGTGGAGCCCCGTACTGAAGAAAACCAGTGCCACCTTCGGAAACATCCAGGAAGGGGACTATACATTCAAAGTCCGGGCAAGATTTACAGGCCCCAGCGAGGGGAAAGCTTCCGAATGGACCGAACCCATAGAGTTTTCTTTCGTCGTCCTTCCCCCATGGTACCGAACCTGGTGGGCTTATATGATTTATTCAATCCTTTTCCTTTCCCTGATTTATCCAATTCATCTGTATCAACGAAACCTGACCATCAAAAAGGAGCAGGAAAAGGCCAAGGAAAGAGAGCTTCAGCAAGCTCGGGAAATAGAAAAAGCCTATTCCAAACTGGAAGCGGCCCATGAAAACCTTAAATCAACACAAGCTCAACTCATCCAACAGGAAAAACTGGCCTCTCTGGGTCAATTGACGGCCGGAATAGCCCACGAGATCAAAAACCCCCTGAATTTTGTGAACAATTTTTCAGGATTGAGTATGGAGTTTCTGGATGAAATTGAGGAAGAGTTGGAAAAACTGGATCCCTCTGAGGCTTTGGAAAATGTGCAGGATCTCTTGGGAGATATCCGGATCAACCTGGAAAAAATCCGGCACCATGGAGGAAGAGCGGATGGTATTGTCAAATCCATGCTGATGCACTCCCGAGGAGGTAGCGGCGACTTTGAGCCTACCGACTTGAATGAACTGGTCAAAGAGTATGTCAATCTATCTTTTCATGGGATGCGGGCAAACAAAAACCCTATCAATGTGGAAATTGATCTCAAGCTGGCCAATTCCTTACCCAAACTCAAACTCAATTCGGAGGACTTCAGCCGGGTAATCCTGAACCTGACCAAAAATGCCTTTGATGCTATGCGGGACAAGCTGAATAAAATGGGACAGGAATACAAGCCTGTACTTTCGCTCAGCACACAGGACTTGGGAGATCATGTGCTTCTGGAGGTCATGGACAATGGTCCCGGGGTCCCTGACGAGATCAAAGACAAACTGCTCATGCCCTTCTTCACCACCAAAAAAGGAACCGAAGGAACGGGCCTTGGACTGAGTATCACCCATGATATCATCAAGGCCCACAGGGGCACATTGGACATCACTACCGAAGTGGGATCCTGGACCAAATTCAGTATTCTTCTGCCCAAAAACTGATAAAACCTGATTACCTATGAAAATACTAATTGTAGACGACGAGCGGGATATTGAAGACCTGTTCCGCCAAAAATTCAGAAAAGAAATTCGAAATCAAGGATTGGAACTTGTCTTTGCCTTTTCCGGACAGGAGGCTTTGGATATATTGGGAAGTGAAAACCCTCCACGGGTCATGTATGTCTTTTCCGATATAAATATGCCTGGAATGAGTGGTTTGGAAATGCTCAGTATCGCCAAGGAAAAATTTCCCCAAATCCAAATCAGCATGATTTCGGCTTACGGGGATTCAGAAAATTACAACAAAGCCATGGAGTCCGGTGCCAAGGGCTTTTTCACCAAACCGGTTGATTTTGAAGCCTTGAGAAAGGAAATTGGAGAGATAATCGCAAAGAATTGACATGCTTTCACTTTGACCCTTTATCCCAAAAGTTCAAGACACTATGATCCTAATTAATCTGATCTCACTTTTTCTGTTGTATTACCTGAAAAAATCTCGGGGAAAGGACACTTTTTCAGACCAATTGAAGAAGCTCATCAACTATGGAATGATTGGCTCCGGGACGCTCATTCTAATGGGAATTGTACAAGTGCCCCCTGTTTTGCTTTTTGACCTGCTTTCTTTTTTCTTGGTAGGCGGGATAATTTTTATGATTTTGAATTTTCCAGAGCTGGAAAATCAAAAAAACCTCGCCATCACCCCTTTGCCTATTTTAATAGTCAGGCTGGTAAGTTTCCTGCTGGAGACCATTTTCCCCACCACCTACGAGTACCTTGAAAATTACCTGGCCGCCGCTGGGTTTTTTGCACTCATCTGGGCGATTACCATGTGGCTGAATCACCGCAAAGAAATGAAAGCCCTGGAAATAGAGCGGATCATTTCCAAAGAGAAAGAAAGACAACTCTTTCTGGCCCAAGAAAAAAAGCTGGAGCTGGAGCGAATGGTACAGGAAAGGACGTCTGAAATTTTACAGCAAAAAAATGAATTGCAGGATGCCCTGGACCACCTCAAATCCACCCAAGAACAGCTGGTCCAACAGGAAAAATTGGCCTCTTTAGGCCAACTTACAGCAGGCATTGCCCATGAGATCAAAAACCCACTCAACTTCATCAACAACTTCTCAGAACTCAGCGAAGATTTCCTGTTTGAAATCGAAGAAGAGCTTGAAAAAACTCCATACACTCCCGAAAAGGCGCTGATCCAAGAACTGCTGACGGACGTCAAATCCAACCTGAAAAAAATCAGACATCACGGCATGCGAGCCGACAGCATAGTCAAGTCCATGCTGATGCATTCCCGAGGCGAAAAGGGCGAGGTCAAGGAAACCGATCTGAATGAGCTGATAAAGGAATACAGCAACTTGGCATTTCATGGCATGAGAGCCAATAAAAACCCCATCAATGTGGATATTCAGCTCGAACTGGATGAGACACTTATCCCGGTCAAAATCAATGCGGAGGATTTTAGCCGGGTCATTCTTAATTTGGCCAAAAACGCTTTTGATGCCATGCGCGACAAAATAAATATGGCAAATTCAGATTATAAAGCTAAATTGGTCATCAGAACCAAAGACTTGAAAAACAGTCTCTTGATTGAGGTAGAGGATAACGGGCCCGGGGTTCCGGAAGAAATAAGAGAAAAGCTTTTAATGCCCTTCTTCACCACAAAAAAAGGAACAGAAGGTACAGGATTAGGGCTCAGTATCACCCATGATATTGTAAAATCCCACGGAGGAAAGCTCGAAATCGAATCCGAAGTCAATCAATTCACACGGTTCAAAATTTTATTACCCAAGTCTTCCATTTAAATTTTTATACCATGAAAATCATGATCGTAGACGATGAGCAGGATGTAGAAATCCTTTTTGTTCAGAAGTTCCGAAAAGAAATCAAGAGTAAACAACTGGAGGTCGAATTCGCATTTTCAGGAGAGGAAGCCCTTGAAAAATTGGGATCTCCCGAATCTCCCAATGTGGTTTATGTTTTTTCCGACATCAATATGCCGGGAATGAGTGGATTAGAACTTTTAGAAAACATCAAAACAAGATTCCCAAAAATTGAGGTAAGCATGATCTCCGCCTATGGGGACAAAGACAACTACAACAAAGCCATCAAATCCGGTGCAAAAGGCTTTTTCACCAAACCGGTGGACTTTGATTCTCTAAAAAAAGAGATCAAAGAAATTCTCAATAAAAACTAAGGCTGAGCCATGGCGAAAATCCTCGTAGTGGATGATGAAGAAGATTTGGAGATTCTTTTCCGACAAAAATACCGACAGAAAATCCGATCCGGTGAGTATGAATTGCTTTTTGCACTCAATGGTCAGCAAGCCCTTGATATCCTGAAAGAGCAGCCCGACGTGGACATGATTCTCAGTGATATCAATATGCCGGTCATGGACGGATTGACTCTGCTCTCCAATACCAAAGAAAAAAACCCCCTGCTCAAAACCATCATTATTTCAGCTTATGGAGATATGGAAAATATCCGCAAAGCGATGAATTTGGGAGCTTTCGACTTTGTGACCAAGCCGGTGGATTTTCAAGACTTGGAGATCACCATGGAAAAAACCTTGGGCTACATCAATCAGCTCAAATCCACCTTGCAGGCACTCCGGGAAAATAACATCCTAAAAATGTATGTGGACGAAACCGTCCTCAACTTTATGGGCGGGAAAGAGATTGAAACTGCTCTGATGGAAAATAATACCATAGAGGCTACAGTTGCATTCATTGATCTGGTGGGTTTCACCAAGATTTCGGAAAATGAAGATCCCAATACGGTAGTCGGGTTGCTCAATGAATTTTTTGATCTGATGGTAAAGGAGATTATCGAGGAGAAAGGAAGTGTGGATAAGTTTATAGGAGATGCTGTGATGGCCGTATTCCAAGGACCTTCCCATCTAGAAAGAGCTGTCCGAGCATGCATTGCTATCCGGGACAAAATGGATGCGATTCCGGAATATTCCGAAGCCTCCCATTTCAAACCCCAAGTATCTATAGGAATCAATTCAGGAGAAATGGTCTCTGGAAATATCGGATCCAAATCCCTCAAAAGACTCGATTACACCGTGGTAGGTGATACTGTCAATGTAGCCTCAAGGCTTCAAAATGCCGCCTCCGGAAGTCAAATTCTGGTCCTGGACCGTTGTGCCCAAACTTTGGGAGATGGATTTAAGGTCAATGAAGTAGGCGAACTCAAGCTGAAGAATAAAAGTATCCCAGTCAAAGTTTTTGAAGTCCTGTCTTAAGTAAGGAAGGTAGTACTTTTCCTTGAGGCAAGAAGTCAAAACTCCGAAAATCAAGTCTTACTCCAGCCCATTCCTTTCAATCAAAAACATATTTCTTGGCATTTCCCCAAAAATCATCCATTGGTAAATTCCTTTTATCAAAATCGAATGGTTTGGATTAGCTTGTATCCCCAAATCCAATCCCTATGAAAAAACTAACCCAACCGGCTGTACTTCTGGCCTTGGGGCTGACCGTCAGTACGGCAGCAATTTTGCCAAAAACCGCTGAATTGTTGTCCCCTCTGGAAGAAAACAAGGCAATTGCTGCTGACAGTACCGCTAAAGACTCGCTGGACTACCCCAAGTTCAAAGACCTTCCCCTAAAACCCGAGCGCGAAGTCAAATTCACCACTCAAGAAGGCACTTGGATGAGCGTGGATGTCAGCCCCGACGGCAAGACGATCGCCTTCGATCTCATGGGGGATATCTACACCATTCCTTTGGAAGGGGGAAAAGCAACCCCAATTACCACAGGGATGGCCTATGAGACCCATCCCAGATATTCTCCTGACGGAAAGAAAATCCTTTTCACCTCTGACCGTGCCGGAAATGACAATCTTTGGTACATCGACCTAGAAAAAAAGGATACCGTCCAGGTCACTAAAGATAAAAACGGCGATGTCCCCGGAGCGCACTGGACTCCGGACGGGAAATATATCGTGGTGGCCAAAGGTCGACGAATCACCAAACTATGGATGTACCATGTTGATGGAGGAGGTGGAATCCAGCTCAATGAGAATCCGGCTTCCATGAAGACCATAGATCCTTTTGTAAGTCCGGACGGAGAAAAAATCTATTTTTCATGGAGAACTGGGGCATGGAATTACAATGCCATGCTTCCCCAATATCAAATCGGAACATACGATTTGGACAAAGGAGATATTACCAGCATCACCTCCAGATATGGTTCAGCTTTCACCCCTACCCTGAGCAAAGACGGCAAATGGATGGTATATGGATCCAGATGGCAGGATAAAACCGGCTTGGTGATCCGAGACCTGAGCACTGGAGATGAAAAATGGCTCGCCTACCCGGTGCAGCGGGACGAGCAGGAATCCATAGCTCCACAGGGAGTGCTTCCAGCCATGGCATTCACTCCCGACAGCAAATTTGTTATCGCTTCCTACGGCGGTAAGCTTTGGAAGCTCCCTGTAGACGGGAGTGCAGCCACTGAGATTCCATTCGAAGCGGATGTAAAACTGGCCATGGGTCCTCGCTTGTACTTCAACTACGCCATCAAAGACACCACTCACAAGCTAGCCACTCAGATCCGCGATGCTGTCCCTTCCCCTGACGGGAAAAAACTGGCATTTACTGCCCTAAACAGACTTTATGTAATGGACTATCCCAATGGTACTCCAAAGCGGATAACCAAAAATGAGTTTGTAGAAGCAATGCCTTCCTGGAGCCCTGATGGTACCCAACTGGTCTTTGTCACTTGGGAAGAAAAGAACGGTGGAAGCATCCACAAGGCAGCCATTTCGGGCAACATGACCACGACAAAGATTTCCTCCGAAGCTGCCTTGTATTCTGGTCCAGTTTGGGGTCCAACTAACCGAATCGTAGTATTCAAGGGTCCCAAGAGAGTCTTGGAGGAGGCCGAAGGACCCGGTGTGGATGGTGCCGAGGCCGAATTGATCTGGATTCCAGCCAACGGTGGACCAGAAAGGAAAATACTGGATGCCGGGAACTATGGAAATGCACACTTTACTCAAGATACCAGCAGAATCTACTTAAACAGTCCGGGAGGCACACTTTTGAGCATCAAATGGGATGGGACAGACCCTCAGGAACATGCCAAAATCACAGGTATCACTCCTTTTGGATCAGCCTTGGATGACCACTCAGATCACGGACACCTCACTCAGGATGTCCGGTATGTAATGGGCAAAGCATTTTCCAACGCAGACGCAGTAAACTACTGCATGCTACCCGAGGGAGTAAGTGCAAGAGAGCCCCAAATGCGTCCTGCAAGTGCCAGTACCATCCTTATGGCACCGGTTGGGGACATGGCTTTGGCCCAGGTAAATAATAATGTCTACGTCATCACTATTCCCAAAGCCGGAAAAACCCCAAGCATCAATGTGGCAGATCCTAGCTCAAGTAATTTCCCTTCCCGGCAGCTGACCGAGATCGGTGGAGAATGGCCTGCCTGGGAATCCAATGGAAAGAAAGTCCACTGGTCCCTTGGAAACGGGCACTGGGTGTATGATTTGGATCGCGCCGAATATGTCGAGGATTCGGTCAAATCTGCGAAAAAATCCAAAACTCTGGCAGATGCAGACAGCCTAGCTTCGCTTAAGGCGAAAGGTGAAGACGCGGTTAAACTTGCTGATTCCTTGGCTAAAGCTGAGAAAAAGAGAATCGATTCGCTATTCAAAGCAGACAAAGCCTTGGCAAAAGCAGATAGCCTTCACAAAGCACAGCTGAAGGAAAAAGAAACCTACAAGCCAAGCGAAAACCAGGTAAAAGTCTATTTTGCGAAGGACACTCCTAAAGGAAGTATCCTCCTGAAAAATGCCCGAATCGTGACCATGAACGGTTCTGAAGTCATTGAAAATGGGGACATCCTGATCGAAAACAACCGAATCAAGGCTGTGGGAAAAACAGGAACCCTGGATGCAGGTTCGGCCAAAGTGGTCGATGTCTCGGGCAAAACAATTACTCCGGGTTTCATCGACACCCATGCCCACATGTGGCCAACTTGGGGCTTACACAAAAACTCCGTTTGGATCTACGCAGCCAACTTGGCCTATGGGGTGACCACTACCCGAGATCCTCAGACGGCCACCACCGACGTGCTCACGTACGGCGATATGGTGGAAGCAGGAATGGTCCCTGGACCACGGGTGTATTCCACAGGACCGGGTGTGGGCTACTGGATGTACAACCTAAAATCTCTCGAGCAGACAAAGAACGTCCTCAAGCAGTATAGCAAGTACTTCAATACCCAATACATCAAGATGTATCTGGTCGGAAATCGACAGCACCGTCAGTGGGTGATCATGGCTGCCAAAGAGCAGCAATTGATGCCTACCACGGAAGGGGGGTTGGATTACAAACTCAACATGACCCAGCTCTTTGATGGATATCCCGGGCATGAGCACTCCATTCCTGTCTTCCCGCTTTACAGCGATGTCACCCGCACTATTGCAGAAAGCAAAATGGCCTACACACCGACCTTATTGGTATCCTATGGCGGACCTTGGGCAGAAAACTATTTCTACACAACCGAAAGTCCACTCCATGATCCAAAGCTGAATCGCTTTACCCCATACAATGAGCTCAATGAAAAGGCAAGAAGAAGAGTAGGCGGTCTCGGTGGCTGGTTTGCTCCAGAGGATCATGTATTCCAAAAGCATGCTCAGGGGGTGAATTCCGTCGTGAAGCAAGGCGGATTGGCCGGTATAGGTTCACACGGTCAGCTTCAGGGACTGGGTTACCATTGGGAGCTTTGGTCAGTCGCCAGTGGTGACATGAGCAATTTGGATGCCCTGAGAGTTGCGACCATTTTGGGAGCCGAATCGCTTGGCTTGGATAAAGAACTCGGAAGTATCGAAGCCGGAAAATTGGCCGACCTGGTGATCATGGATAAAAATCCGCTGGAAAACATCCGGAACACGAATACCATCACCCATGTCGTGAAGGATGGACGAGTTTACGATGGAAATACGCTGGATGAAATCCTGCCAACTCCTCGTAAGCTGGACGTGAGTCCTTGGACTAAAGAGGCACCGAAGGTGACGACTTCGGTAAAGGAATAATTGGCACTTTGAAAAATGCAGGCCAGCTAATTTGATGTTAGCTGGCCTTTTTTTTTAATTCAACCACCAAATGGCAGCATTCAATGCTGTCGCAAAAGACACCCAAAGCAGGTAAGGAACCATCAATCCTGAAGCCCAAGTACTGACTTTTTTGAACTGAATGACACAAATCAAAATCATCACCCAAAGCGGAAGGATCACCACCAAACCCAATATCGGACTTTCAGCTCCAAAAAAAGCCGGAGACCAAAGGGCATTGAGCCCCAGTTGGACAAAATAAAGGGTCAAAAGCTGCTTTTTCTGAGGATGCTCGCTTTTCCAGATCAGATAGCAAGCGATTCCCATCAACACATACAGCGCAGTCCACATCGGTCCAAAAATCCAATTCGGTGGATTCCAACTGGGTCGATTGATGGTCAGGTACCAGTCCCGGACCGATGAAAAGGTAAATAAGGCACCCAAGCCACCTGCTAATTGTGGCAATGCCAAGCTGATAATTAATTTCAGGGCCTTAGACATCAGATCGTCTCCAGTAAGGTACGAAATGCCACTGCCTTGTCTCTATACCTTTCCTGGGTTTTGGCCCGAAGCAGCGCAGCATGCTTTTTTTCGTACTCCATCATCTGCTCCATGCTGTGAGTAAAGTATTGGATACAGTAATTGGTAGAACCATCTTCGGACTCATGGAGTAGACGCAAAAACTTGTGGTCATGGAAAATTCCCGTTTCCAACACTTCAGGGATATGGGTAGACCTCATCCAGGACAAAAAGTCCTCTTCGATGTCCGGGGTTACATTTATCGTGATATTATACAGGATCATATCCGTAAAATTGGGTTTTATTTACATTTGTCGGCAACAAATAAAGCTTCACAAAGTTAGGAATCCCAAACAGATTCCTTTGCCATCCCTGACAAATATGCACAAATACGTTCCCTCGAGAGGAGAAAACAGGATTTCCAGAGAATTGATTGCAAAAATTGTAATTGTTGTATTGCACCTAGTAGGGCTGATTGGGCTGAGTATTCCAGAATATCGATCCATGTTTCAGGCACTCACTCCTGCACAGCTAATTACCACACTGGTTATCATTCTTTTTTTTCATCGAGGCTGGAATGATGCCTTTCCCATCTTTGCAGCTGCAGCGTTTTGGATTGGATTTGGGTCCGAATTGATCGGAATCCACACGGGCTATTTATTTGGAGACTACGTATACGGACCCGTTTTGGGCCCAAAGCTTTGGGATGTTCCTTTGGTGATTGGGGTGAATTGGTTTATTCTCAGCTATCTCACAGGATCCGTATTCCGAAATATTCCCAACGACTATTATGCTGCCTTTTTAGGTGCAAGTGCCATGACTGCACTCGATTACATTCTGGAACCGGTGGCAGTGGCTTTGGACTTTTGGGCTTGGAAGTGGGAGATCATTCCGATCAGTAATTTTGTTGGCTGGTTTATTATCGCATTTCTGATCCACCTGATTTGGAGAAAAGCCAACTTTGAGAAATCCAATCCTATTTCGGCATTTCTGTTAATCACTTGGATTATATTCTTCACCGTATTGAATTTTACACTCGATATTTGATAGAAAGCTGAAAAAGCAAAATCTTTGTTTTAAAAGGCTAAAAATTCTTTTCTTTAACAAAACTCTCTAAATCTGGTTGTTCTGATAATGATAAAAGCAATTGGTTTCGTCGCTTTAGGTTTTGGAGTTATGGAATTATCCGGATGGTTCATTCATAAATACCTGATGCATGGTCCGCTGTGGATGATCCATAAAACTCATCATCAGCCATCCAAGTCTTTCTTTGAGCTGAATGATTTGTTTTCCTTACTGTTTGGGGGGATTGCTGTACTATTAATTGTACTCGGTGCGGAGGAATTGGACTATCGGTTTTGGATGGGTGTCGGCATCAGTGTCTACGGGATTTTATATTTCATCTTGCATGATGTGATGGTCCATCGTAGACTGAAGTGGTTGGAAAGGCCAAAGAAGGGATTTTTGAAGGGAATCTTCAAAGCCCATCAGGCTCATCACAAAACCAATGCGAAGGAAGATGCCGTTTCATTCGGCTTATTTGTTGTACCCAGAGAATTCTTTAAAGAAGAAGAAAAGTGAGCACGTATTCAATAAAAGATCTAGAACAGCTATCCGGAATCAAGGCGCATACCTTGAGAATCTGGGAGCAACGATACAATCTCCTCTCTCCCAAGAGGACGGAGACCAATATTCGTTTTTATGACGATGATGATCTCAAGCTGATCCTCAATGTGGCCTTGCTGAATGACAATGGTTTCAAAATCAGCAAAATCGCCTCTATGGACATGGGAGATATCCGGGAGGAAGTGATGAAGCTTACCGAACGCTCCCTCACTCACGACGATCAAATCCATGCGCTGACCATCTGCATGATCGAAATGGATGAAGAGCGTTTTGAAAAAGTACTCTCCACCAATATCATCAAACTGGGATTTGAGCAGACCATGCTCAATATCATCTATCCTTTCATGTCCAAGATCGGTGTCCTATGGCAAACAGGAGCGATCAATCCTGCACAGGAGCATTTCATATCCAACTTAGTGAGGCAGAAACTGATCGTAGCGATTGATGGACAGGTGAGCAACGGCACAGGGAAAAAATTCCTCCTTTTCCTCCCGGAAGGAGAATTGCACGAAATCTCTCTGCTCTTTGCCAGTTATCTGATCAAATCCAAAGGGCACAAGGTGATTTATCTGGGCCAAAGTACTCCTAATGAAGATCTTCTATCTGTATACAAGGTGCACAGCCCCGAATATCTGCTCACCGTAATTACCACCTCTCCCTCCTCAGAATATGCACAGGATTACATCAATGCCTTGGCAGACCGGTTTTCCCAATCCCAGATTCTGGTCACTGGATATCAGGTGATAGGACAAGACTTGGTTTTCCCTGCCAATGTCAAGCAAATGAATTATATCCGGGACATCAAAGAGCTATTGGAAGAGATCGAGCAAGTTCCCCAAGAAAAGTAAGTGGAACAAAATTAACCAAACCTTAAACAAAGGCACTTTCCAAAAAAGTGCCTTTTTTCATTATATGGGAGCAATTCAGATCAATTTTTGGCCATTCCTCTAATTTTGTTTAATATTTATTAAAAATAATTCCACAAAATGTTTGCTATTTGTTTAATCATTACTAGATTTGATTAAACAAAAACCAAAAGCCATGACGACTCTAGAATTTAGCTACTCCCTCCACAAGCTTTCCAGTTCGTTGAAGCCTTTTGCACTTAAGTTGACCAGAGATGTCGATGATGCAAATGATCTTCTACAGGATACCATGGTGAAAGCTTTCACCAATCGTGAAAAATTCACTGAAGGAACCAACCTTAAGGCATGGCTCTACACCATCATGAAAAACACCTTCATCACTAATTATCAGCGAATGGTGAGAAGAGGTACTTTTGTGGATACCACGGATAATCTCCACTACATTAACTCCAGCAACGTGCAGATCGAAAACGGGGTTTTTGGCAACTTTACCATGGATGACATCTACGAGGCCATTGGCAAATTGGATGATGTATACAAGACTCCATTCATGATGCACTATCGAGGTTTCAAATACCATGAGATTGCCGATAAGTTGCAGATTCCGATTGGAACTGTAAAAAATAGAATCCATATTGCCCGAAAGCTTCTCAAAGAAGATTTAATGGTCTATAAGCACAAAAACTAATTTCATGGCACAAAAGCATGTGGTAGTCATCGGGTCTGGATTTGCAGGCCTGTCAGCCGCTACCCATCTGGCCCATCATACGAGTTGTTCAATCACCCTTTTAGAAAAAAACGATTCCCCCGGTGGGAGAGCTAGAAAGTTCGAACACCAGGGGTTTGTTTTTGATATGGGTCCCAGCTGGTATTGGATGCCCGATGTATTCGAAAATTATTTTTCGCATTTCAATAAAAAGCCTGCAGACTATTACGACCTCATTCGGCTAGACCCCTCCTATGCAGTAATCTATGGAGAAAATGATACGTTGGACATCCCCGCTGATTTGCAGGAATTCAAGTCCATGCTGGAAAAAATCGAGCCTGGAGCAGGCACCAACTTGGACAAATTTCTGGCTCAGGCCAAATACAAATACGAAGTGGGGATTCATGATTTGGTGAAAAAGCCAAGCCGATCTCTTTTGGAATTTGCTTCTCCTGGTCTTTTGGTGGATATGGTAAGGATGGACATCTTTCAGTCCATGTCCAAGCATGTGAGAAAATATTTTTCTCACGACAAAATCATCCGCCTGATGGAGTTCCCGGTATTGTTTCTGGGAGAAACAGCAGAGAACATTCCCGCACTCTACAGCTTAATGAATTATGCAGACATCGCTTTGGGGACTTGGTATCCAAAAAAAGGCATGCATGAGATCATTCGAGGTATGGTGGCCTTGGCTGAAGAAAAAGGAGTAAAAATCAGATATTCAGCCGAGGTCGAAGAAATCGAAATAAAAAATGGCCTTGCCAACAAAATCCGCTTGAAATCCGGTGAAAAAATCGAGGCAGATGTGGTCGTAGCCGGCGCAGATTATCACCATGTAGACAAACACCTAATCAACCCCAAATACAGCAATTACTCCGAAGACTATTGGAATAAGCGAGTCATGGCTCCATCCAGCCTCCTGTTCTATTTGGGTATCGACAAAAAACTCAAAAAACTCAGGCATCACAATCTATTCTTTGACGAACCCCTGGGGCCTCATGCTGATGCGATTTACAAAAATCCAAGGTGGCCGGAAAGACCTCTGTTTTATGCTTCAGTCCCTTCCATTACCGATCCGACCGTAGCTCCTGAAGGAAAGGAAAATCTGTTCCTGTTGATCCCTCTGGCTCCTGATTTGGAAGACTCTGAAGAGATGCGGGAAAAATATTTCACAATTATTTTAGACCGTTTGGAAAAAATAACGGGACAGGATATTCGATCCCATATCCTTTTCAAACGTTCCTATGCACACAGCGATTTCAAGGCAGATTACCATGCGTATAAAGGGAATGCCTATGGATTGGCGAATACGCTCCTTCAAACGGCGATTTTAAAGCCTGGACTGAAAAACAAAAAGGTCCGCAATCTGTATTATACAGGACAGTTGACCGTACCGGGACCGGGGGTGCCACCCTCACTCATCTCGGGTCAGGTAGTGGCAGATGAGGTGATGAAAGAAAACAATTTGTAAACAAAATGGTATATTAAAGCAATGGACGCTATCGAGCTTTTTGATCATACCACGCTGGAGTGCAGCAAGCTGATCACCCAACGTTACAGCACCAGCTTCACGCTGGGGATCAAGACGCTGGACAAAAAATACCACTTACCCATCTACGCCATC
Organism: Algoriphagus confluentis; assembly: GCF_036245625.1. Taxonomy (NCBI): domain Bacteria; kingdom Pseudomonadati; phylum Bacteroidota; class Cytophagia; order Cytophagales; family Cyclobacteriaceae; genus Algoriphagus; species Algoriphagus confluentis. The sequence continues at coordinate 48,499 of NZ_BTPD01000018.1, read as the reverse complement.
TATGGATTCGTGCGCTACGCGGATGAAATTGTAGACACGTTTCACGACAAAGATAAACAAGCCCTGTTGGACCGCTTCAAAAAAGACACCTATGAAGCCATAGAATCCCGGATATCTCTCAACCCTGTCCTCCACGCCTTTCAGCTCATGGTCAACAAATACCAAATCCCTTTGGACTTGATTGAGGCCTTTTTGCACAGCATGGAGATGGATTTGGATTTCAAAACCTACAACGACTCCAAATACCATGAATATATCTATGGATCGGCCGAAGTCGTCGGACTGATGTGTCTGAAAGTTTTTTGTGAAGGAGATGAGCAGATGTACCAAAGACTCAGAGAGCCGGCATGCAAGCTGGGAGCAGCCTTTCAAAAAGTCAACTTCCTCCGGGATATCAAAAGTGACTTTGAAGAGCGGGGCAGAGTATACTTCCCGGGAGTGGATTTTACCCGCTTTGACAAATCGGCCAAGACCTTGATAGAAGAGGATATTCAAAAGGATTTTAATGATTCTCTCATTGGAATTGAAAATCTGCCTTCCGGGGCCAAACTGGGAGTAAGAGTAGCCTATCTCTATTACCAAAAGCTATTTGACAAAATCAAAGGGCTTCCGGCAGAGACAATAACCCAACATCGGGTCAGAATCCCCAATTCCAAAAAGCTTTCCCTATTAGTAGGCACTTATTTTGAAACCAAACTAGGCTTGCTCTGATGGAAAAGTACCTCTATTTCGGTGTGCTGCTATTTGCGATATCCTATCCCTTGGCTCAATCATTTGAGCACAGGATTCGCTATGCGACCAAATGGGGGGCCTTATTTCCTGGAATGGTCCTTACCGCTCTATTCTTTATCGTTTGGGATGTATGGTTTACCCGGATTGGGGTATGGGAATTCAATCCCCGATACATTCTCGGAAGCTACATTTTCAATCTTCCGATTGAGGAATGGTTATTTTTCTTCATCATTCCATTTGCATGCGTATTCATATATGAAGTGCTGATTTACTTCTTTCCCAAAGACTACTTCAAGCCTCTTGGAAAACCTTTTGTATTTGTCCTGATACCGGTTTTATCGCTGTTAGGTATACTCAATTTAGACAAATGGTATACTTCAGTGAATTTTATCATCGGCGCACTCACCCTTCTCATTCACTACCTGATCTTTAAAGATCAGTATTTGGGGAGATTTATTTTTGCCTATCTGGTCCACCTGATTCCTTTGATGCTTTGCAATGGTATATTGACCGGAGGATTGACTGAAGAACCCGTAGTGATTTACAACAATGCAGAAAACTTAGGAATCAGAATTTGGACGGTGCCAATAGAGGATACCATCTATTCCATGACTCTTTTCCTTATGAATATCAGCTTCTTCGAGAAGTTTAGAAGTCAAAAAACAATTGCCAATCTGGAAAGTTTGAAATCCAATGAAGAATCTCCAAGTACATATTGACAATCACTCAGGCTTCTGCTTTGGGGTAGTGTACGCCATAGAAATGGCCGAAGAAATTCTCGATGAGCAAGGCTACCTATATTGTCTGGGAGATATTGTCCACAATGACGAAGAAGTCAATCGCCTGACCAGAAAGGGACTTAAAATCATCGATCATTCGGATTTACATCTTCTTTTCGACGAAAAAGTACTCATCCGGGCTCACGGAGAACCTCCATCTACCTACGAACTGGCCATCAAAAACAACCTGACGCTAATCGATGCAAGCTGTCCGGTGGTCCTCAAGCTTCAAAACCGGATCAAAAATTCATTTGACAAGGACGAGACCATTTACATTTATGGCAAGCATGGCCATGCAGAAGTGATTGGCCTTTTGGGACAAACCAATAACAAGGCAGTGGTATTTCAGGACATTTCAGAGTTGGATATTCCTTCCTTACCCAAAAATCTCACCCTGTACAGTCAGACGACCAAAAGCACGGACAAATTCTATGAAATCAATGAAATTCTTACTAACAATGGGATTTCAGTAAACACGAATGATACCATATGCCGTCAGGTCTCCAATCGGGATAAAGAACTTCGGGATTTCGCGGATAAATTTGACAAAGTAATTTTTGTGAGTGGAACTAAATCTTCCAACGGAAAGGTTCTGTTCAATGTCTGCAAAGAGCGAAACCCAAACACCTATTTTGTATCCAATCCGGATCAAATCGAAAAGGGATGGTTTGAAGATAATGACCGAGTTGGGATTTGCGGAGCTACTTCCACACCCATGTGGTTGATGGAAGAAGTCAAGAACCGCATCCTGACTTTCTGATTAAAAATGCCATGAATACCGCTAAAAGTACCCAAATCATCGATCCCAAAGGTCTTTTGATTGGATGGACGATTATTGGCTTGTGGTTGATTTCCGTGATTCTTTTGCTTGGCTGGGACTTTACTTGGACCAATCCTCTCACCTACATCGGCATTTTGATCCAAACTCACCTATACACCGGTCTCTTCATTACCGCTCATGATGCCATGCACGGAATAGTATCTTCCAACAAAAGATGGAATCACTTCACCGGATGGATTGCTGCTATTTTGTTTTCCTATAATTTCTATTGGAAGCTTTTCCCAAAGCATCATGAGCACCACCGCTATGTCGCTACGGACCAAGACCCGGATTATCATCCTTCGGGTAATTTTTTCATTTGGTACCTGAGCTTTATAAGACAATATGTGACTATCTGGCAGATTCTACTCATGGCCATTACCTTCAATATTTTGAAGCTTTTTCTCCCTACTGAAAACCTGATCGTATTCTGGATGCTTCCTGCCATCCTTTCTACCCTTCAGCTATTCTATTTTGGAACCTACCTGCCCCACATGGGAGAATGTGAAAACCAGCACCACTCACGTTCTCAATCCAAAAATCACCTTTGGGCTTTTGTCAGCTGTTACTTCTTTGGTTATCACTTTGAGCATCACGACTCACCGGGGACTCCTTGGTGGAGGCTCTGGAGAGTAAAGGAGCAACAAACAACCTGATTCTGTCAATTTTTGACGAAAAATCAGAAATAAGAAAACTTTTTCTGTGAATTCAACTTGTAGGAATAAACCAACTATCCGATGAAATACTTGTATTCTCTTTTCCTATTCAGTATCGTATCCTTTCAGGCAATTTCTCAGGGTACGATTCGGGGAAAAATCACCAATCCGGTCAACAACCAACCCGTTGCCTTTGCCAATGTACTGGTCTTGGAAACTGATCTTGGGGCTATTACTGATGAAAATGGGAATTATGAAATCACTGATGTACCTCCGGGCTTATACAATGTCCGTGCAAGTTTTGTAGGGTATAAGACCTCCACCCAATTCGAAATCCAAGTGACCCTGGCCCGGGCTGTTCAGCTGGACTTTTCCTTGGAGGAAGACGCCTCTGAGCTCTCTGAAGTAGTGGTGGCCAGTGAGTTTACGCGCTCAGATGAGACCCCAATTTCGGTGCGAAAAATCAACTCCAACGAAATCGAACGCTATCCCGGAGGAAACCGGGACATCTCTCGGGTCATTCAGGCTTTACCGGGGGTGGCAAGTACTCCAAGCTTTAGAAATGATATCATCATCAGAGGGGGCGCACCCAATGAGAACAAGTTTTTCGTAGATGAAATAGAAATCCCCGTGATCAATCACTTTGCTACCCAAGGCTCCTCCGGAGGTCCTACCGGTATTCTGAATGTGAATCTGATCAAAAGTGTGGACGTCATCACCGGAGGTTTCCCCGCTGACCGGATGAACAGCCTGAGCTCCTTCTTCGAGTTTCAACTGAAAGAAGGAAGAAATGACAAAATGTTTACCCAACTCACCTTGGGTGCCAGTGAATTTACTTTTTCCAATGAAGGTCCTATCGGAAAAAACACCACCTACCTCATCTCAGCAAGGAGGTCCTACCTTCAGTTTCTCTTTTCCGCTTTAGGCCTTCCCTTTTTGCCTACTTTCAATGATTTCCAAGTGAAAACCACCACCAAAATCAATGAAAAAACCGAGCTGACGTTTATCGGGGTGGGCGCGATCGATGATTCTGTACTCAATTTCGATGTTCCGGATGATGAAACCGAAGACGAAAAGGACGCCAGACTTTATCTTTTGGATAATCTGCCCTACACTTCCCAATGGAACTATGCCACGGGCCTGAAATTGAAAAAATTTAGAGACAACGGTTTCTGGACTTTTATCCTGAGCCGAAACATGCTCAATAACCGGTCATACAAGTACTTTGAAAACAACGAGAGCAATCCGGACAACCTGATCTACGATTACACTTCTCAGGAAAGCGAAAACAAATTCAGAGCAGAAAATTCAATATTCAAAAAGACCTTTACCCTAAAGTATGGGGTGAATTATGAGTATTCCCGCTTCCTGGTAGATACCTATGACGAGTTTACCTTCGCCAGTCAGGGAATCATTCTCAATGTGAATGACAAAACCAATTTTAACTCCTATGGAGCTTTTATTTCGGCAAGCAAAAACTTCAATCAGGAGCGTCTGCTAGTCACAGGCGGTGTCCGTGTGGATGGAAGTGACTTCGGACAAACGGCCCAAAACCCGCTTAATCAGCTTAGCCCGAGGGTTTCTATTTCCTATCAGCTGAAGCCAAATCTCTACCTCACGGCCAATTCAGGCATCTATTATCAAAAACCACCTTACACTGCACTCGGCTTCCGAAACAATGAAGGAGACTTGGTCAATCAGGAAAATGATATCCGATTCATCCGATCGACTCATTTTATTACAGGTATCGAGCGGGTGATTCCTGAGAAAAACAGGAGATTCTCCATAGAAGGATTTTACAAACTGTATGAAAATTATCCTTCTTCAATTGCAAACGGAATCTCTCTGGCTAACCTAGGTGCAGACTTTGGGGTCATTGGCAATGAGCCCGTGCTTTCGGATTCCCGTGGGAGGGCTTATGGACTGGAGTTTCTTGCTCAGCAGCGGTTGTTTAAAGGATTCTATGGTATCGCTGCGGTAACTTTGGTTAGAAGCGAATTTACCAATCCGAACACGGAGGGTTTTGTTCCATCAGCCTGGGACAACGGAATCATTGTCAGCATGACTGCCGGAAAACGCTTCCAGAAAAACTGGGAACTGGGAGCAAGATGGAGATACCTTGGCGGCTTGCCCTATACCCCAATTGATGTAGCTACTTCTTCCCAAATCCCTATTTACGACAGCAGGCCTCAAGGCGTGCTGGATTTCAATCAGATCAACACCCTGCGACTGGAAGGCTTCCATCAATTGGACTTGCGCGTAGACAAAAAATACTTCTACGAAAAGTGGAACCTCAACTGGTACATTGACATCCAAAACCTGTACAATTTTGAAGCCGAACAGCCCCCACTTTTAGTACCCAATCGGGATGCGAATGGAAGGCCCATCGTAGACCCAAACAATCCGGGTAGCTATCAGACCCGTTTGGTAGCGAATACAGCCGGCCGAATTCTACCTACCGTGGGAATTATTGTGGAATTTTAACGTGTTCAATAAACGGAGAAAACAGGAGGTATTTTCTGGGAAAGGTAAGGAGCCAAAGCATCTTTACCTCCCCAAGTACCTTCGGAGTGCCAAGGAAAAAATCGGGTAAACATTTGTTCTTTGAAACCATTAAGCCGGTAGACTTCCCGAACTGCCTCCCCATGAAAAGACTTCCGGGCAAATGCCTCCATCTCCTCCACACTTTCCCAGACTGTAAACGTAGCCTGCTCCACCAAGGGAAGTTCACCAATCCCCTGAGAGAAAACCAATCCTTTGTAATCTTTTTGCTCCAGACTGATCGGGCTCACCATTTTCCAGAAGCGGTATAAAAATTCAGGCTTTAATGAAGCTCGGGTAAGGCTGCAAATCAGTCCTGAAGTGCCCTTTTCTTCGCTTATTTGCCAGGAATCGAAACTGCTCCAAGAACCTCTGGAAGAGGTCGGGGTCATAAATATGCAGTAGTTTTCTTCTGATTTTTCCAAAAATTCTCCGAATTCCTCTCTGGATCTGAAATCCATGGCTGCTTTGGCATTTTCGAAGACCATAAAAAAGCCCGAGGCCTCCCATTTAGGCCATGCCCTATACCCATGGCCGCTGCCGATTCCCAAGGGTTTTATAAACTGCAAACCCGGAAAATAAGGGGTGAACAATCGGGAATGAAACATCCGGTAGGCTCCCCAGGTTTTGGAAATCGCTCCTTTAAAACTGAAGAGTTGCAAAACTGCACATTGCCCGGAAGGAATTAAAAAAGGGTCCATGGTTCGCCAGATTTTGATACCATGGAAACCCTCCGGTTTCGACTTGGTTTTCTCAGATTATGATTATCTCCTGAAGTGTAGAATTTGTGCCTTGAACTGAAAAAAATGACCTATAAAAAAAGCTACCCAAAAGTAGCTTTCTATAACTGAATAAGGAATTAATTGAACCTCCATCGGATATTTAATCCAAATCCTCCTGCATCAAACGTCGTTTCTTCTACCAAAATAAAATAGGGTCTCCAATCCAACCCTATAGTTATGGGAACATCTGCGAAGGGATATTCCAATCCGATCTCCCCGGCTGCTCCAAATCTGAAATCATCAGCAAGAAAAAGAGAGGGACCAAAGCCCGCATACCACATGAAATCTGAGGAAGAAATATTATCATAAATAGGGTTCCATAGAGCATCTATTCCCACACCTCCGTTGCCAAAGCTTACATCGGCATGAATTCGGCTAAACTCACCTAAGGCAAATACTCCGTCTAAGGCTACATTATTCCCATTGACATTTCCGAATCGGAGACCTAATTCTTGAGCTTGAAGCTCAACAGTTGAAATAAGGGCAAGCCCAACTACAAGTAGTACTAGTTTGATCTTTTTCATATTTGTTTTAAAAGTTTAAACCTTCATCAGCGAAAATTACGCCAACTGATCGGAGAATTTTGAATTTTGGCTTAAACTAAATCTCAGATCCAAGCCTCAAAACTTCTCTAATCAACAAATCTATATCCTCCATTCGGGTTCGTTGATTGACATTGGCTACACGCAAGGTGTATTTTCCATTTAAAATGGTGCTGCTTGGAGAAGCAATGCCTTCCTCCTGCATGCGAAGAAGGATTTCTCGATTAAGTTCTCTAAGCTGATTCTCAGAAAGACCTGGCTTTACCATTCGAAAACAAGTAATGCTCATGGAAACAGGAGCCATTAATTCTAGATTGGGATGGCATTCTACCAAACTCGCCAAATATTCCGCCTGCCGATTATTCTGGGCAATCATTTGAGCGTATTTCTCCCGGCCATGCTCTTTGAGTGACATCCAGATTTTTAGGGCTTTGAACCCTCTAGACAATTCAAAACCATAATTATTGATCGAATCCAAACCTCCGGAAAGACCTCGGGACTCCTGAAGCAAGTAATTCGGGGTGATGGCAAAGGCTTCCCGATGCTTTTTGGCATCCCGAATCAGCGTACAACCCACTTCATAGGGTACATATAGCCACTTATGCAGGTCAAAAGCCAAGGAATCAGCCTCTTCAATTGCCTTTAAACGCTCAGAATAAACAGGATCTAATTTGGCCAAAGCCCCATAGGCTCCATCCACATGAAACCACAAACCATATTTTCTGGAAATGGCCAACAATTCCTCCATCGGATCGATAGCTCCGGTATTCACAGTGCCGGAGGTGCCGACTACAGCAAAAGGAAGCAATCCCTCTTGAATATCTTGATGGATTTGCTGTTCCAGTTCGTCGGCATTCATTTCATATTTGGCATTCACTCCGATTTTTCTGACCGAATCCGTCCCCAAGCCAATGATTTCAGCTGCTTTCTGAATGCAGGAATGGGTTTCCACCGAACAATACAGCACCAACTGTGCTGAAGCGGCTTTCAATCCTTTTTTTCGAATCTGCTCTTCTCCAAATGAATTACGGGCTACGGTCAATGCAGTGATATTGGCCATTGACCCGCCGCTAACCAGAATTCCTGAAGCCTCCGCAGGGAAATTCATCATTTCCTTACACCAATTCACGACTTGGCGATCCACATACATCGCTGAATGTTCTCCAATTGTAGTATTTGGATTCATACCTGAGGCTAAAAGATCAGCCAAGACCCCCATGGGCGTGCCCGTCCCCTGAATCCAGGCAAAAAATCGGGGATGTACATTGCCTTTATTGTATTGGAAAATATACTTTTTGAACTCCTCGTAAACCTCCTGAGGATTTTGTCCTTTTTCAGGAATCGGTTGATCTAAAAATTCCTTGACCTCATCGGGCATAGGTTTCCAGATTTTCTGATCTCGAATAGACTGCCAATAATCAAAGAGATCATCAATTATCTGATGGCCTAAGGCTCTCATTTGATCCCAGTTTTCCGGATCAAGTGTGAGGTCTTTTTGGGGTGTATTATTCATGGTATTCATTTATTCTTTGGCAAAAGACGGATACTAAATATATCTCCCAATCCCTCTGATGGGATCTTTTTTGCCGAGAGGATTAATTTTTCCTTGCCTTCTGCAAGTTGGATCTGACCCAAAAGAATTCTATTCCAGGTTTGCTCTGGAGCTTCTTTTCGGGGGACTCGATCAGGACTTGGGATTGGAATGGATTCAAGGCCTTGATCCAAAGTCTGAGTCAAGTTGGTTGAAGAAGTCGAAAGGTTCAATTCAGCACCTAGCTGATTGGGAGCTGCTGAATACTCCAACCAAACCTCAAATTCTCCCGAATCGATCACATTCAATGGCCAAACAACACTGTCCGATTCATTTTTCCAGTTAGTCACCCAATCTTGGGCCCATCCATGTCCCTCAAAGAATTTTAAATCCCCCTTGAGTTCTGCTTCATAGGTAGGAAGGGCAATTTCTGGTGCCAAATCACTGATAGGAATCTGTCGATCCATTTCTATTTCTTCAGTCACCTCTTGCCACCATTCCCGGTATTCTTTCTCCAAAGAGCTAACTAATTCCAACTTACCCGGTGCCAAATTCACCAACTGCTTGGGATCATTTTTTAAATCATAAAGTTCGGAGCGATTGGGAAAAAGAGTCAAAAGCAAGGAATCCTTCCGTATGGCACCCGGCCTATCTTTTAGTTCTTTATCCAGCTGGGCTACATGAGAAAAAATACTTCGATACGGTATTTCTCCTCCTTTAAAAAGTGGAACCAAAGAAACCCCATCCCATGGTTTTCCTTCTTTTTTCTCCAAACCAAAAAGATCCGTCAAAGTCGGCATCACATCGATATGAGCGGCAGCAGTAGAAATCTCCTGAGGCTGAATTTCACCTTTCCACCTCCAAAAACTCGGCACCCGAACTCCCCCTTCATGAACAGACCCTTTCACACCCTTCATTTCTGCATTGAACCGCTGCCCATTGGGACCATTGTCGGTAAGGAAAATCACCAAGGTATTTTCATCCAAATCCAGTTCTTTCAAGAGATTCATGATCCGACCCACATTCCAATCTATATTTTCCACCATCCCATAGATCGCTGCCAATTCATCACTCAAGCCGGAAATTTTGTACGGATCAAAATATTCATCCGGTACTTGGTGAGGGCTATGGGGAGTATTCAGAGGCAAGTAGGCAAAGAAGGGCTGGTCTTTATTTTTGCGGATAAAATCCAAGGCTTCCTCTGTTAACACATCCGGTAAATAGCCTTCAAAGACCATTTCCTCCCTGTTTTTCTCCAAATGGGTATCAAAATAATTGGACCAATGCCCTGCAGAAAACCCGGTAAACTCCTCAAAGCCCTGAGCCAAAGGATGATGGGGATAATGCTGCCCATTGTGCCACTTGCCAAAGATTCCGGTTCGATAGCCATTGTCACGAAAAAGCTCAGCCAAAGTATATTCCTCAGCATCCATCGTTTCCAAACCCTTAGAAACCGACACGACGCCTGTACGCAAATGATATCGACCTGTCAATAAACTTGCGCGCGTAGGAGCACAGAGCGGACTGACGTAAAATCGGTCAAAACGGGCTGACTCCGCTGCCAAGCGATCCAAATTGGGAGTTTTGACTACCTCATTCCCATGGACTCCAAGATCACCATATCCCTGATCATCCGTCAAAATCAAGACAATATTCGGAGGAATTGCTTTTTCTTCTTTACAGGCAGAAAAAACCAACAAGGCAATCAGTAAAATTGAAAATCGCATGAGCTTTTGGCTACTTTTTGAAAATAAAATAGACAGCCAAAATAAGAAAAATAGCTCCGATGAGGTGATTTAGCCTTAAGGTTTCATTTTTAAAAGCGATCAGGGTAAAAATCATAAATACCACCAGCGTGATCACTTCCTGAAGCACCTTCAGCTGTACGAGCGAAAAAGGTCCTCCATTACCAGCAAACCCGATTTTATTGGCAGGCACCTGAAAGCAATATTCAAAAAGTGCAATTCCCCAACTGATCATAATCACCGAGACCAGCCCGAGTTTGCTAAACCATTTCCACTCGGCAAACTTCAAATGACCATACCAAGCCAAGGTCATAAAGGTGTTGGAAAGGACAAGGAGTCCGATGGTGAGGAGAGCTTTCATAAAATTGAAAATTTAATCCTCTAAAAATACATTGGATTAAAGTTCAAATTTTTAAAATATCAACTGATACATCTCCTCCAGCTTGCTCACCTGGAGGATTTGTATTTTAAACTTATTCAGGTCTAAGCCTTTGACGGCGTATTTGGAAACTACGATCTTTTTAAAGCCTAATTTTTCTGCTTCAGCGATGCGGTTTTCGATTCGGGATACGGCACGAATCTCCCCTCCCAAACCGACTTCTCCGGCGAAGCAAATCTGCTCCGATACAGGCGTATCCTCATAGCTGGAAATCAACGAGGCGCAAACTGCCAAATCCAATCCTGGATCATCCACTCTCAGCCCACCTGCTACATTCAAAAACACATCCTGCTGCCCCAAGCGCATCCCTCCACGCTTTTCCAAAACAGCCAAAAGCATATTCAATCGCTTGGCATCGTGACCGGTACTGCTTCGCTGTGGAGTACCATAAGTGGCGGGACTAACTAAGGATTGGATCTCAATCAATAGCGGGCGATTCCCTTCCATCATTGCACCAATAGCCACGCCGTTTAGAACCTCTTCCCGCTGGGTCAGGAGAATTTCGGATGGATTGGCCACAGACCTCAATCCTTCGGCCCGCATTTCATAGATCCCCAATTCATGAGTAGAGCCAAATCGGTTTTTAGAGGTGCGAAGAATCCGGTAAGTCAGGTGTCGGTCTCCTTCAAACTGCAATACCGTATCCACCATGTGTTCTAGGACTTTGGGTCCAGCGATGGAACCATCTTTGGTGATGTGACCGATCAGGAAGACAGGCGTACCGGTCTCCTTGGCAAACTTCATCAGCTCGGCTGTACACTCTCTGACTTGAGAGACCGAACCAGCGGCGGATTCCACATATTGACTATTCAGTGTCTGAATGGAGTCAATGATCAAAAAGTCAGGTTTTAAGATTTCGATCTGCTGAAAAATCTGCTGGGTATTGGTCTCTGAAAGGACGTAGCAATCCGGATTTTTGGCAGCCATACGGTCTGCTCGCATCTTGATTTGGGCTTCGCTTTCCTCGCCTGAGACATACAGTACTTTTTTCCCTTTTAGCGTCAAGGCAATCTGTAGCATGAGCGTGGATTTCCCGATTCCGGGTTCGCCCCCGATCAAAACCAATGAACCCGAAACAATCCCTCCCCCAAGCACGCGGTCCAGTTCCGGGTCGGAAGTGATCCAGCGGGGTTGTTCTTCGTAGTTGACCTCGGCGATTTTCTTGGGGACACTGGCTTTTTTGAGTCCGGAGCCTTGCGGTTTCCAACTCCCTTTCCCGCTTTCTTCCTTTTGGAGGATTTCTTCCACATAAGTGTTCCATTCCCCGCAAGCAGGGCATTTTCCAAGCCACTTGGGACTTTGCGCACCGCAGTTTTGACAGAAAAAAGTGGTTTTGACTTTAGCCATATGGAGGTACGAATTACGATTTTTGATTTACGACACTCTTGAAATATTTGCCTTTATCCTTGATTTTAGGACCTTACTTAAGTTTTTTTTTTTAACGTCAAGTTTTGTCTGAAAAATCAGTATCAACTACCCTTAGGCTCACCCCTTTCCCAAATCTTGCATCTTGTGTATAAAATCTTACCAATACTCAATGCGCCTGCAGCCAGTCTGTCCCTACACCCACTTCCACTTCGATAGGCACAGGGAGCTTGATGGCATTGGACATCAATCCGGGAATATGCTTTTTGAGCAAGTCCACCTCGTCTTTGTGCGCATCAAAGACCAATTCATCGTGTACTTGAAGGATCATTTTAGATTTCAGTTTCTCCTTCTTCATCCAGTCATGCACATGGATCATGGCCACTTTGATCAAATCCGCTGCAGAGCCCTGAAGCGGGGCATTGATGGCGTTGCGCTCGGCAAAGCCGCGCATAGTCATATTTCGGCTGTTGATGTCACGGAGGTAGCGGCGGCGACCGAGGATGGTTTCCACATATTCATGCTTTCGGGCTTTCTCGATAGCACCGTCCATGTATTCTTTCACTGCAGGAAACTCAGTGAAGTAGGCATCGATGATCTCCTTGGCTTCTCCTCTCGGGATGGAAAGTCGCTGCGCCAAACCAAAAGCCGAAATCCCGTAAATAATCCCAAAATTGGCTGTCTTGGCTTTTCTTCTCATATCCGAGGTCACTTCTTCCAAAGGCACTTTGAAGATCTTGGCGGCTGTAGTGGCATGGATATCCCGACCGTTTCGGAAAGCCTCAAGCATGGACTCATCCTGAGAAAAAGCCGCCATCAGACGCAATTCAATCTGAGAATAATCCGCCGACAGCAAGACATGATTTTCGTCTCGAGGCACAAAAGCCTTCCGGATTTCCCGACCTCTGGAAGTTCGGATCGGAATATTTTGGAGGTTGGGATTGATGGAAGAAAGTCGGCCTGTCGCTGCCACAAACTGATTATAAGTCGTATGAATCCTTCCGGTTTTGGAATTGATCATGGTCGGCAAAGCATCCACATAGGTGGATTTGAGCTTGACCATTTGCCGGAAGTCCAAAATCGCCTGCGCGATTTCATGCTCGTCGGCCAGCTTGCTCAGGATCTCCTCACCCGTGGCATATTGGCCTGTTTTGGTCTTTTTGGCTTTGGGATCGAGCTTGAGCTTTTCAAAAAGTACTTCACCCAGTTGCTTTGGCGAAGCAAGGTTAAATCTCACCCCAGCCAACTCATACACCCGCTTCTCAATTTCTTTGCTCTCCTCATCCAAGGCCACTGAAAGCTCCGCCAAGCTCTCTGTATCAATTCGTACTCCTTCAAACTCCATGTCGGTCAAGACCCGAATCAGCGGATTTTCGACTTCATCAAAGAGCTTTTTCAGACCATTGGATTGGATGATCGGGTCGAGTTTTCCTTTCAGTCTCAAGGTAATATCTGCATCTTCCGCAGCATAGGCAGTGACTTCATCCTCATCCACATCCCGCATATTGCCTTGATTTTTCCCTTTTTTCCCGATCAACTCGGTAATGGAAACCGGTCTGTAGTTTAGGTATTGCTGGGCTAGCCAGTCCATGCCGTGCTTGCCTTCCGGCTCGATCAGGTAGTGGGCCAGCATGGTGTCATACAGCGTGCCTCTGACTTCGACCCCATAGTTTTTCAGCACCAGCATATCGTATTTGATATTCTGTCCGATTTTTAGAATTTCTTCATTTTCCAAAATAGGACGCAGTTGCTCAAGGATAGCCTGGGTTTCTTTTTGGTCTGCAGGTACTGGAATATAAAAAGCCTCTCCCTCGAAGTATGCAAAGGAAAGCCCTACCAACTCAGCCTTCATCGCATCGAGATCGGTCGTTTCCGTATCAAAGCATATTTCTTTTTGCAATAGCAGAAACTCCACCAACTCTTCTATGGCTTCTTTTCCTTTGATTTTATGGTAGCGATGAGCATTGGAATGAATCGTTTCCAGCATTTGGGGTGCTGATGGGACAGCTTGCTCTACTTCATCTCCTTCAGACGGGGTAGCAGGACTGACTGCTGCAGCGGTACTGAAAAGGTCCATTTGTGCCGGAGCAGCAATCCCTGCTTTTTTGGAGCCAGCATCTTTAAAAATCCTGCTCGCAAGTGTTCTAAACTCCAATTCAGAAAAAATAGCTCTGAGCTTTTCCTCATCGAATCCATCATATCGAAGGTCTTCGTCGTCGAAATCGATGGGAACATCTATTTTGATCGTAGCCAGTTCTTTGGATAAAAGGCCCTGCTGGGCAAAATTTTCCACGTTTTCTTTTTGCTTGCCTTTTAGCTTGTCCACATTGGCAATCAATCCCTCCACGGAGCCGTATTCTTTCAGGAGCTTGACGGCGGTTTTTTCGCCGATGCCCGGGATTCCTGGAATATTGTCGACTGCATCACCCATCAGCCCAAGGATATCCCGAACTTGGTCTACATTTTCGATATCCCATTTGGCACAGACTTGCTTTGGCCCCATGACATCGACTCCATTGCCCATAAAGGCCGGCTTGTAGAGAAAAATATGATCATCCACAATCTGACCATAGTCTTTATCCGGGGTCATCATATAGACTGTGAAATTTTCTCTTTTGGCTTTTTTGGCCAGTGTGCCAATGATATCATCCGCTTCAAATCCATCCATTTCCAAAACGGGAATTTTGAAGGCCTTTACTATTTCTTTGACCCAAGGAATGGAGACGGTAATATCCTCTGGTTGCTCCTGTCGATTGGCTTTGTAGGCTTCAAATTGGGTATGTCGAAAAGTAGGGGCAGAGGTATCAAAAGCTACGGCTATGTGACTCGGCTTTTCTTTTTCCAAAACTTCCAGAAGGGTATTGGTAAATCCGAGCATTACACCGGTATTGAGCCCTTTGGAGTTGATTCTTGGGTTTTTGCTGAAGGCAAAATGCGCCCGGTAAATCAGGGCCATCGCATCCAGAAGAAAAAGTTTATGAGGTTGATTTTGAGACATGGGGGAGAATTGTAACTTATTTGAACCTCCAAGTTACAAATTTCAAAAACGGGAGAGTCCTTTTTTCCCTCAGTAAAGAGTATATATTGGATTCAATTTTTAAAATCTCTAAATTTCAACTAAACCTAAACTTCTTTTTCTATGAAAAAACTACTCACCATCCTGGTTTTGATTGCTTCCATGGGACTTCTCGAAGCCGCACCAATCAAAAAACCCAAAAAAGACCTTACTGAAGAACAGCTTCAGTATTTGGAAAAAATGGAAGCCCGAATTGATGAAATTAAAGCTATGGATTTTAAAGCCATGAGCAAAGCCGAAGTAAAAGCAGTAAAACAAGAACTCAAAGAGATGAAAAAAGAGGCCGAAGGAAAGGGAATTTATCTTTCCATTGGAGCCATCATTATCATTATTCTCCTTTTGATTTTACTTCTTTAATTTGAAAAACCCTAAAAGCAAAAGGCACATCTGGTGCTTTTTGCTTATTTTTTTTCTTGCTCCAGAAGATAATTTTTAACCTGAAGGCTCCGCAGGAATATCAAAATCAAAGGAATCAACCAGAGCAATTCATTGAAAACCAGATGGAAAATAGTCCGCTTATTCCAGCCTAGGTCAGGAATAAAGCCCAAGGAAAACCAAATGGCTGTAATTATTTTCCCTGTAATCCCCGCCAAAATCAGCCATACCCAACTGATCGGGTAAAACGCAGACACAAATAAAATCAGCCCAATCAGCAAGCCAAAAGTCCCAAAATAATTGAAAGGGGGGAATTGGGTAAGCTCTGCATCCATCGCCAACCATCTCAAAAGAGTCTCGCCATACCACTTATAAAATGCCGACCAGCATACCGTGTAGATGCCCGCCAAAAGGAGCAATCCTCGGAAATGCATCGGGAAAACTGGAAAGGGTGAATTTTGCTCCATGAGTGGTTTGATTTTTCTGCTCTAATTAAACACCTTGGCGGTTGTCTAGTTTGGACTGAACACAAAACTATCCAATGAAAACAAAAAACCACACAACCCAACCTGCATTTATCATTTTGGGTGCCCTTAGCTTTTTGGCTTTGGGATTTACCTTGGGAAAAAAAGCCGGGGAAATCACTCCGGCTGCCATTGATGCCGCTGCCGACTTGATTGGGCTTTCTTTTTCACCGGAGGAAAAAGACAGCATGCTTACCAATCTGAATAATCAGCGGAATAATTTGGAGACCCTTCGCAAAACCAAACTGGACAATTCAGTCTCTCCCTCCCTGATTTTTAATCCATTGCCAAAGGGTTTCATCCCCTCTCAAGACCAAAGAGAATACGATTGGGGTCTTCCGGACCAAGTAGAGCTACCAGGGGCAGACCACGACATCGCTTTCCTTCCTGTGAGTCATCTTTCGGTATTGATCAAAACCAAAAAAATAACATCCGAACGACTTACCAGAATCTATCTAGACCGGATCAAAACCTATTCCGATACCCTTCAATGCCTGATCACCTTGATGGAGGGCACGGCTTTGGAAAGAGCCAAAGAAATGGACCGGGAATTAGCAGCTGGAACCTACCGGGGACCTCTTCACGGCATACCCTATGGCATCAAAGATCTTTTAGCTGTAAAAGGAACTAAAACAACTTGGGGCGCTATGCCCTACAAAGATCAGGTCATCAATGAGACCGCTACGGTTGTCCAGAAATTGGATGAGGCCGGGGGAGTCTTGGTGAGCAAATTTACCTTGGGAGCTTTGGCCATGGGAGACATATGGTATGGAGGTGTGACCAAAAATCCATGGAATCTAGCACAGGGCTCCAGCGGCTCCTCGGCAGGTTCAGCCTCTGCCGTGAGTGCGGGATTGGTCCCTTTTGCAATTGGGACAGAAACCCTCGGGTCAATCGTATCTCCCTCCACCCGAAACGGAGTCACCGGACTCAGACCGACCTACGGCAGAGTCAGTAAGCACGGAGCCATGGCCCTGAGCTGGTCTATGGACAAAATCGGCCCCATCTCCCGATCTACTTTGGATAATGCCATCGTCCTTTCCATCATCAATGGTGCAGACCCAGGGGATCCTTCGACGATTGAAGCCGCTTTCAATTATTCTTCGAAAAAAGACGTAAAAAAACTCAAAGTAGGCTATTTCCAGCCTTTCTTTGAAGGCGATCGGCCAGGACAGGAAAACGACCGTCAGGTTTTGGAAGAATTGAAAAAGCTTGGGATTGAACTTCATCCCTTAGAACTCAAAACGGCCATCGATCCTGCGCCGATCGTCAGTATGCTGATGGTGGAAGGAGCAGCGGCTTTTGACGAACTCACCCGCCTGAATCTGGATGATCAGCTGGTCGCACAGCGAAGAAACGCATGGCCCAACCTTTTCCGTGCCACCCGGTTCATTCCTGCGGTGGAATACGTACAGATGAGTCGGCAGCGTAGCCTTTTGATTCAGGAAATGCACGAACTAATGAAGGACTTTGACGTGATCGTCACGCCTTCTTTTGCCGGACAGCAGCTGCAGATTACCAATCTGACAGGTCATCCGGCTTTGTGCCTTCCCAATGGATTCAATACAAGTGGAAGCCCCACCTCAATCACTTTGCTAGCCAATCTTTTTGAGGAAGAAAAATTGATCATGTTGGGTAGATTGATCCAGGAAAATACAGACTGGCAGGCAAAAAGGCCTCCTTTGTTTGATCGCTAAAAAGGGAACTCAGGAGTAGGGCCTTATCGGACTACTCCTGAGATTTTGATGTTGGTTGGCTTCATGAAGACCACTTTCTGTGTGGTCTCAATGGTGTAGTGATCGAGTTTTTGGGTGACCTGATTGAGGTAAAACTCCCCTGAAGTTGCAGTGGAAAAAAACAAGTTTTCATTTTTCATCTTAAAGGTGATGGAAGAAGGATAGTCTTTGTTGTATTTGATTTTGATTTCTTTGACATTTCCTTTTTCATCAGGCAAAAGCGCATGAATCAGGTATTCGAAATAGGCATTGGTGGAGTAGGAAAGGGCTAGGGATGGTTTATTGATATCCGCCTCATAGAAAGCCTGGAATTCTTCCTTCCATTCTTGACTGGAAAGTGTAACCTCAGCTGATTTTTCATTTCCATTGATTCGGGAGACTTTTGAAACAGATACTCCATCCAATTTGGCTACTTCCAAATCCATAAATCCTTTGAGGTCAAAATACGGAAGCTTCTCCATCTTGACTTCTTTTCTTGCCGAATCGCAGGCAAGACACCCGACTATCAAGAGGATAATTAAATGCGCAAATTTTACTTTCATGCTTCAATGAGGATTTCCCCAGTCATTTCGGAAGGGATATCCAGCCCCATTAGTCTGAGGATCGTAGGAGCCAAATCTCCCAATTTTCCGTCTTTGACTGGAAATTGTTGATTTTTGTCTACCAATATAAAGGGAACCAAATTGGTCGTATGGGCAGTATTGGGAGAGCCATCCTCATTGATCATCATGTCTGAGTTGCCATGATCCGCGATGACCAATACGGTGTAATCATTTTCCAAAGCAGTGGTGATTACCCGCTTGGAGCATTCGTCCACGGCCTCGCAGGCTTTGACGGCAGCGTCAAAATCTCCGGTATGGCCCACCATGTCAGCATTGGCAAAGTTGAGACAAATAAAGTCTGCTTTTTTCTTCTTGAGTTCAGGTGAAATTTTGGACGCAATCTCAAAAGCACTCATTTCCGGCTTGAGATCATAAGTTGCCACTTTGGGAGAAGGGCAAAGTATTCTGCTTTCTCCTTCAAACTCTGTCTCCCTGCCTCCTGAGAAAAAGAAGGTCACATGAGGATATTTCTCAGTCTCAGCGATTCGGATCTGGGTTTTCCCAGCCTGAGCCAATACTTGGCCTAGGGTATTGTTCAAGTTGTCCTTTTCAAACAAAACCTTTACACCCTTGAATGTATCGTCGTAATTGGTAAAGGTGATGTAGTCCAGGTTGAGTTTTTTCATGTGATAATCCTCAAAGTCCTTTTGGGTGAGAACTTGAGTGATCTCCCGACCTCGGTCTGTGCGGAAGTTGAAACATATCACCAAATCTCCATCTTGAATAGTAGCAAGAGGCTTGTTTTCATTTCCCACAGCGATAATTGGGCGAATAAACTCATCTGTGACGTTATTGTCATAAGACTTTCGAATCGCTGCCAGAATATCTTTTGATTTTTCGCCCTCGCCATGTACCAAAGCATCATAGGCAAGCTTTACACGCTCCCAACGATTGTCCCGGTCCATCGCGTAGTACCTGCCTACTACAGAGGCTATTTGTCCGACAGAATTCTTCAAGTGATCCTGAAGATCAGACAAGTAGCGTACTCCTCCTTTGGGATCGGTATCCCTTCCGTCGGTGAATGCATGGATAAATACTTGCTCCAATCCATTGGCTTTTGCCGCGTCACATAACCCTTTCAGGTGATCGATATGGGCATGGACACCTCCATCTGATACTAGTCCGATGAAGTGAACTTTTTTATTTCCCTCTTTAGCTTTCGCGAATGCGGAGACCAAAACAGGATGTTCATCCAGTTCTTTGTTTTTGACTGCCTGATTGATTTTTACCAGATCCTGGTAGACCACCCGACCGGCACCGATATTCATGTGACCGACTTCTGAGTTGCCCATTTGCCCTTCCGGAAGTCCCACAGCCAGGCCGGAGGCCTCCAGCGTGGAGTGAGGATATTTCTCATAGAGGCTATCTACAAAAGGGGTCTTTGCTTTGTCAATCGCAGAGACCGCAGGATTGGTTGCCAATCCCCAGCCGTCCAAAATCATCAATAAAACTTTCCTGTCCATGGCGCAAATATATTACTTTTCACTCCAAAGTAGCCCAAGAGATTGTTTTTGACAAAGATTGACTTGATCTCTTTCTTAGCCAAACAAATGAATTTCAACCTGATTTTTTTGGCTTGGATTTTGCCCAATTGGGTCGATGCTCATCGTGAAAATCCTTTTTTTCTTTTTCCTAGTCATTTCTCCTTTTTCAGAAGAGAAGGAAACAGTACCTTCCATAGACCCTATCATCTCTGCTTTGGAAAGTGGATCCAGCAATGACCTAGCCCGGTTTTTTGAAAACAGCATCACTTTGAATATCAACGGGCAGCAGGGTGACTATTCCAGAAACCAAGCTGAATTGGTGCTAAAAGACTTTTTCAAAAAAAACCCTTCCCAAGGCTTTAGCATTTTGTATCAAAAAGAATCTCCCGGAAGTATCAGTACCTACATTGGTGAATATACCAGTAGCACAAGCATTTATCGGGTTTTTATAAAAGTATCCGATTCCAACAACAGCTTTAGAATTTACAGTCTCGATTTTGTAAAAAACTGACTACCTCAAGCGAACGGATAGTTTTGACTATTTTTGAGGGATGAAACCACCCTATCTAACCCCGGAAGCCCTCCAATCCTTTATTACAGCAGCTTTGCAAGAGGATATTGGCCCCGGGGATTATTCTTCCTTAGCCGCTATCCCTGATGGGAAAAAAGGACAAGCCAGACTTCTGGTCAAGGAGCGGGGAATACTCGCAGGGGTGGAACTGGCCACTCACATTTTCCAAGCCGTAGATCCGGAACTCCGGGTGGAGCTCTTGAAAAAAGATGGAGACGAGGTGCAAAGTGGTGACCTGGGGTTGCTCGTTTCTGGACCCTCAGGTTCCATTCTTTCTGCTGAGCGCTTGGTATTGAACTGCATGCAGCGCATGAGTGCCATCGCTACCAAGACCCATCGGCTCACCCAGCTGATCTCCCACACTAAAGCACGCCTCATGGATACCCGAAAAACTACCCCCAATTTCCGCCTAATGGAAAAGTGGGCCGTATTGATCGGAGGAGGAGTGAATCACCGCTTTGCCCTGTACGATATGATAATGCTGAAGGATAATCACATAGATTTTGCCGGAGGAATACGACCGGCAATAGAGCGAACAAAAAACTATCTGGATGACCATCAGCTAAATCTCAAAATCGAGGTGGAAACCAGAAATCTGGAAGAGGTGGACCAAGTCCTGGCGGTAGGCGGAGTGGATTTCATTATGCTGGACAACATGGACCCCGACACCATGAAGGAAGCCGTGAAGCGGATCAATGGAAGAATGGGCACGGAAGCTTCAGGAGGAATCACCGAATCCAATTTGGTGGAAGTAGCCGAATGCGGTGTGGATTACATTTCCATGGGTGCCCTTACGCATTCGGTAAGTAGCCTGGATATCAGCTTGAAAGCTTTTTAGGTCCAATATTTGAACGCCGAAAAAGAAACCTATTCAGGATTAATCAGCTTATACTATAGAAATCAAACCAACTAAACAACCATGAGTACAAGATCATTGTTTTTTGTTTTAATGTCCTTTCTTGCTTTTTCTTCCTGCAAATCTTCCATGCCGGATGCCAGCTGGACAAATAAGCAATGGACTGTAGTGGAAATGTTGGGCGTGCCGGTACAAACTTCCAATTCCCCTCAGGATGCCCATTTATATTATAATGCTTCCGACAAAACAGTAACTGGAAATGGTAGCTGCAATCGCATTTTTGGTCCTTACGAATTGGAAAAAAAGAACAGAATTTCCTTCGGAAATTTGGGCGTTACGATGATGGCTTGCCAAAATCAGGCTTTCGAAAACAAATTTCTCGAAACGCTCAAGTCAGTAGAACGCTATCAGGTCACCGGCGGACAATTATGGCTGAAAGACAGCAAAAAACGAGTCATCCTCAAGCTTCAATAAGCTAAAGCCATTTTTTGGAGCGAAAGTAAAAAAGCATCCCCAAGGCCGCAAAGCCCATCCCTCCCAGGACGTAGAAATACCCGTTTTTGAATTGCAGCTCCGGCATATTTTCGAAATTCATCCCATATACACCTGCTACAAAGCTGAGGGGAATGAAGATGGTAGATATGATGGTCAGGACCTTCATCACGTTGTTCATTCGGTTGGACAGACTGTTCATGTACAGGTCCAATACACCGGAAGACATATCACGAAAAACCTCCATGGTCTCAATGACCTGAATGGTATTTTCATACAAATCCCGAATAAATGGCCGCACTTCGGCAGAAATCCTGTGTTCCGCATACTTGTCAAAAGACCCAATTACCTCCCGGAGTGGATATACCGAACGCCTGAGGTCCATCATCTCTCTGCGTTGCAGGTAGAGGGTTTGTAAGGTCTCATTTCCAGGGTCCAGCATGGCTTGAGATTCGAGATTTTCGATTCTAAGGCCGATGTTTTCCAT
The DNA here is from genome assembly GCF_036245625.1 of Algoriphagus confluentis. NCBI lineage: Bacteria > Pseudomonadati > Bacteroidota > Cytophagia > Cytophagales > Cyclobacteriaceae > Algoriphagus > Algoriphagus confluentis. The sequence goes on along the minus strand of NZ_BTPD01000018.1, from coordinate 26,364 downwards.
CACCGTGAAATAATTATCGATCACTGCATCCAAAAGAGCATAGAGCAAATAGTCGGTGCCCCGATGCCGAATAGCCCGCTTGGGATCTTGTAGTCTATCCCGTACAAATTGAAAGACATCTCCTTCTTTTTCCTGAAAAGTGATCAAAACCTCCTTTTCCATCAGGAAACTTACCTGCTCTTCGTGAATAGGTGATTCCGGGCTGGGACATTGGATCATTTTTAGTGTTGCAAAAAGATATTCCTGAAACACCTCCATTTTGGGACGCTGATCCACATCCAGAATATCTTCCAGGGTGAGTTTGTGAATGCCAAAAAGCTGACCTATTTCTTCCAAAAGGGAAATATCATGCAAGCCTACGACATCTATCCAAACTACTTTCTTTTTATGCTCCAGATGCTTTCGAAGTTGGTCCAGAGTGACCCGCTCCTGAAAAAAAACCAATTCATCATACCCAATCAGATTGATAAAGACCTCCTCCTGTTTTTTGTCTCCGGTGAAGACCAAGGCTGCAGGAGGTAGGCCTACTTTATGAGCCGGTCTTTTCTTATGCTGAGTTTTAAATAACTTCTGAAATTGCTTTAATGGAGACTTTTGAAGCATGACTTAGGAGTTGTTTACCCCTATAAAATCGATATTTCTTTTCAATCCGGCAAATTTGGTCCGCTTGACGGCGGATTTGGAAAATACCCGTTTGAAGGTTTCTTCAGTCATTTCGACCCATTCCTTATTGGAAAAATTAGCCAATTCCTCACTGGGTCGAAAAGCCGGTTCGTGATGAGGTTTGGAAAAGCGATTCCAAGGACATACATCCTGACAGATATCGCAGCCAAATACCCAATTTTCCATCTTTCCGGAAAATTCATCAGGAATAGCTTCTTTGAGTTCGATAGTCAAATAGGAGATACACTTCGAAGCATCAATCACCTCAGGCTGCACGATCGCATCGGTTGGGCAGGCGTCGATGCAGGCGGTGCAAGTGCCGCAGTAGTCTTTAGCCAAAGGCGTATCGGGAGTTGCCTCCAAATCGAGGATCAGTTCGGCCAAAAAGAAATAACTGCCCATCTGCCGATTGAGAAGCAAGCTGTTTTTCCCAATCCATCCCAATCCGGCCCGTTGCGCCCACTGCCGCTCCATCACCGGTGCCGAGTCTACAAACGATCGCCCGTTGATTTCGCCGATTTCTTCCCGCAGCACTTCCAAAAACTCGGTGAGCTTAGCCCGAATCACGTGATGGTAATCAGCTCCATAAGCGTATTTGGCCAGTTTGAGGTCTTCAGGCTGATGAGGAAGCTGCTTTTCCGGATAGTAGTTATAGATCAGGGAAACCACTGTTTTGGCATCTTCGACCAGTTTGGTAGGATCGAGACGCTTGTCAAAATGATTGGCCAAGTAGGCCATTTTCCCTTGATAGTTTCGATTCAGCCAATCCTCCAATCTGGGAGCTTCTGACTCCAAAAACTCCGCCTTGGCAATCCCGCAAAAGTCAAAACCCAATCGCTTGGCAGTGGATTTGAGGATTTGGGCGTGTTTTTCGGCGGGGGTCATAGGATTCGAAAAGTAGTTTAAATCATTTTAAAGCGGAAATTTAAAACTTCTAGTAAAAGACACGTATATTTCATAAAAACACGTGTGATCATGAAGACAAAACTAACCTTGACCATTAAAAAAGAAGTGGTGGAAAAAGCCAAGAGAAGGGCAGCAAGCCAAGGAATTTCTCTTTCCCAAATGATTGAGGATATTTTTGAAAAAGAAGATCCTTCTGTTCAATACTCAGAATCACAACTTGCTGCTAAAAAACTCTTGGAAAGACTAGAGGAAATGGATTCTACCAAGGTACCACTAGAGTCCGACAAAGTAGCTTTGACTAAATATTTGAAAGAAAAATATGGTTAAGATTTTTTTGGATACCAATGTGGTCTTAGACATCATTGGCAAAAGAGAGCCATTTTTCAAGGAAGCAAAATTATTTTTGGAATTGCATGCCAACGGCCTAGCCAAACTTCAAATAGCTGAAAGCAGTATTGGAAATCTCTATTACTTGGCCTTTAATGTGTACAAATTGCCTTACTCTGAATTTACTATGAGTCTCTTTTTTAAAGCTTGCGATATACTTTCAGCAGGCAAAGATTTGATATATAAGTCTTTAGAGTCCGATTTTAAAGACAAAGAAGACGCCTTGCAGTACTATACGGCTTTAATGAATAGATGTGATTTTTTGGTCACAAGGGATAAAAAGGACTTTAAATATGCCAGAGAAATCCGTGTCCTTTCGCCAAAGGAATTTTTCTCAAACTGAATAGTCCTAGCCCCTCCTGAAATCCTCCCGATCCTGATACCATCGTTCCTCAAAAGTCTCCTGAATCTCAACCGGTGCAGCTAGTACAGCCCACACCATCCATAAAATCAAAAACGGCCCAGCCAAGAAAATCGCCCAGATTAATAGATGGGCAATATCCAATTGAATCAAAGTGACAAAAACGATCAATACCGCCGTCACTATTCCTACTGCACTGTGATAGTTTTTCATTTTTTTATAGAATTTCAGTCCCTTATTAAACTCAGCAGGGCCCCGCTTTGTTAAACCCTCAACAAACTCAATTATTTAAAAACTTGATATTAGATACCAGCTACTTGTTAACAAAATCTTGTCTCTTGTATCTAATCTCTAGCGTCTTCCTATGAAAGGCTTCCGATTTACTCAATACGTCCCACCTCAAGACCCGGAGAAAAATACCTTCGAAAACCTGCTAAACATCTTTTTGCAGCTCGTGACCATGACCGGAGGAGATGTCGCCGAAGCCCTGAGTTGGCTCACCAATCTGGACAAACGATACAATCTCACCAATCCCAACTACGGTATCGGGGACTTTATCGAAGACCTCAAATCCAAGGGTTATCTGACTGAGGAAAACCAAAAAGGAGAGTTCAAAATCACTGGAAAAGCCGAACAAACAATTAGAAAATCGGCTTTGGAAGAAATCTTCGGCAAACTCAAGCGCGGCAAATCCGGTCAGCACAAAACCACGCACTCCGGACAGGGCGAGGAAAGAGGAACTGACCGTCGGGCCTATGAATTCGGGGACAACTTGGATCAAATTGCCCTGACTGACTCCCTTCGAAATGCCCAAGCCAATCATGGACTTTCTGGAGATTATCTGCTTACGGAGGACGATCTGGAAGTGGTAGAGACGGAATATCGCTCCCAAACCTCCACGGTATTGATGATCGATATTTCCCACTCCATGATTTTGTATGGGGAAGATCGAATCACTCCTGCAAAAAAAGTGGCAATGGCTTTGGCTGAACTGATCAAAACCCGCTATCCCAAGGATACGCTGGATGTGATTGTCTTTGGGAATGATGCCTGGCAGATCGAAATCAAGGATTTGCCTTACCTACAAGTCGGTCCATATCATACCAACACCGTCGCTGGACTAGAGCTTGCGATGGATTTGCTTCGCCGAAGAAAAAATCCCAACAAGCAAATCTTTATGATCACCGACGGCAAGCCCACTTGTCTCAAAGTCGGGATCAAGTACTATAAAAATGCCTTTGGTATAGACAGCAAAATCCTCAGCGAAACATTGAAACTGGCTGCCCAATGCCGAAAACTGAAAATCCCCGTGACGACCTTCATGATCGCCTCGGACCCCTACCTCAAAGAATTTGTAAAGGAGTTTACCAAAGTCAACAACGGCAATGCCTATTACAGCAGCCTGAAGGGGCTCGGTGACCTCATTTTTGAAGATTACAGACGCAACCGAACCAAACGATTTTAACCCACATGGACTACCAAAAACTGACTGGAAAAGAACCCACTCAAATCAAAACCCTCGGCCAACTCAAGGCCTCCGGCTATCAATCCAAGTCTATCAAAGAAGAACTTCGCGATAACCTGATTCTGAAAATCAAGCGGAAAGAAAATGTATTTGAAGGAATTTGGGGATACGAGGACACGGTGATCCCTGACATTGAGCGGGCGATTCTTTCCCGTCACAACATCAACCTACTTGGTCTACGCGGTCAGGCCAAGACCCGTATCGCCCGGATGATGACTCACCTCTTGGATGAATATGTGCCAGTGGTCTTCGGTTCGGAGCTTAACGATGACCCGATGCACCCGCTCTCCTCTTTTGCAAAAAATCTGATAGAGGAAAAGGGGGATGATACGCCGGTCACTTGGCTATATCGGGAAGATCGCTACGCTGAAAAGCTGGCCACTCCCGATGTCTCTGTGGCAGACCTCATTGGAGATGTAGACCCGATCAAAGCCGCAACTATGAAGCTTAGCTACAACGATGAGCGGGTAATTCACTACGGTCTAGTGCCACGTTCTCACCGATGTATATTCGTAATCAATGAACTGCCGGACTTACAGGCGAGAATTCAAGTGGCGCTCTTTAACATTCTCCAAGAAGGCGATATCCAAATCCGTGGCTTTAAGCTGAGATTGCCCTTGGATATTCAGTTCGTCTTCACCGCTAATCCTGAAGATTACACCAACCGGGGCAGTATTGTGACTCCGCTCAAGGACCGAATCGAAAGTCAGATCATCTCGCACTACCCGAAGTCTATTGAGATCGGCAAGAAAATCACCGCGCAGGAAGCCAATTTGGCTGGAAAGCCAGTGAACCAGATCCATGTGCCCGAACTGATGAAAGACCTCATCGAGCAGATTGCGATCGAAGCAAGAGGTTCAGAGTTTGTGGATGAAAAAAGCGGGGTGTCGGCTCGATTGACCATTTCGGCTTACGAAAACCTGATTTCCGCTGCGGAAAGAAGACTTTATCTCAATGGAGAAACAAACACAGTAGTGAGAATTGCCGATCTCATTGGAGTGATTCCGGCAATTACCGGAAAGGTAGAGCTAGTCTATGAAGGAGAGCAGGAAGGCGCCGGACTCGTGGCTTACAACCTGATCGGCAAAGCGATCCGTACCCAGTTTGTGAACTATTTCCCTTCCCCTGAGCAAAAGAAAAAGGACAAAAACGGAAATCCTTACGTGATTCCTTTGGCCTGGTTTGGGGAGGGAAATGAACTGGATATTTTAGCTTCCCAATCCGAAAAAGAATATAAAACCTTGCTTCATTCCGTCCCGGGTCTTGAGGAAGTGGTCACCCAGATGGTAAAAACCTTGCCCGAAAAGGAAAAGGAGTTTTTTATGGAGTTTGCGCTACATGGACTAGCAGAGTATTCTCAACTCAGCAAAAAGCTTTTGGACACCGGGCTTCAGTTTAAGGACCTGTTCAGTTCCATGTTTGACATGGGTGCGGGGGATGAGGATGATGACTTCGATGAAGACGACAATTAAAGAAAGGGGCGCAAGCCTCTTTTTTTGTAAATTAAGATTTCAAATGTGTTGAAAATGACTATTGCAGAGAAAAAAATAGATCTAATCTCCTGGCTGTCCAATCTTCAGGATGAGGAGATTTTGGATCAATTGGAATCTATTCGAAAGAAAGCAGTTCAAGGTGACTATCAAAAGTCACTCTCTCCAATGACAAGGGTGGAATTTGAAAATCGAGTTGCAGAAGCGGAAGAAGATTTGAAAGCAGGTCGAATAATTTCACAGGAAGAGCTAAAAAAATGGATCAAAGCTGGCTGGATTCTATGAAAATCTTTGGTCAGTAAAGTCCTTATTGAATTGAAGACACAGATGGGAATAAACGTTGATAAACAAGTTGAATATTGGATTAATGGAGCTTCTGAGGATCTGGAAGTTGCTGAAATCTTGATCGAAAAACGCAGATTTATACATGGCTTGTTCTTTTGTCATTTGGTAATTGAGAAAGCAATCAAAGCGCATGTGGTCAAAGTCACTGGAGAATTAGCTCCCAAATCCCACAACTTGATTTATCTTTCTGAAAAATCCGAGCTAGTACTCGAGGATGAAACCTTGGAGTTTTTCGGCTTATAGATGAAATATCAATTAGAGGGAAGATACCCTGGATATCAACCGTTTATTCCTGAGTACCGTATAGTTCAAGAGTATTTGAAAGAAACAAAAAAGCATTTATCATGGCTCAAGGAGAAGTTGTTCAATTATTGAAAAAATACATTGAAATTCTTCGAGCCGAGGGAATTTCAGTCAGTAAAGCTTTCTTGTACGGAAGCTATGGAGATAATTCTGCCACTGAAGAAAGCGATATTGATGTGCTATTGGTTTCAGATAGCTTTGAGGAATCCAATGATAGATTGGTAGGAAAAGTTTGGCGTTTGACCAGCAAGGTCAATTCTCGAATTGAACCATTTCTGATTGGAACCAAAAATTTTGAGAAATCAGAAGGTTCTCCTTTGATTTCAAAAATTAAAGAAACAGGAATTCAAATAGCCTAAACTCGACCTAAACTAAGAATCAAATCAAAATCAACACAATCCCCACCAAAGCCGGTAATCCTTGCACATAAAAGATTTTTTTGCTTGCAGTAATCGCTCCAAAAATCCCCGCAATAAGCACACAGGTCAGAAAAAACAAGGCTACTTTATCTGCCCAAACCGGATCTGTAATAACCCTTGACCAAACCAGCCCCGCGACCAAAAATCCATTATACAAGCCCTGATTAGCGGCTAAAACTTTGGTCTTTGGAAACATTTCCTTCGGCATTTGCCTAAAAATCTTCCTCCCCGTAGTCTCCCAGGCAAACATTTCAAACCAGAGGAAATACAGATGAAGCGCGGCAATCAGGCCGATAACAAGGTTGGTGAGGAGTCCCATAAGTTTTTATTTGAAGTTAATGAAAAAGGTCAACAGTCCACAGACGACCGACCACCGCTGAATCTGCCAATTCATATTGCAGTGGACGGTTGACGGTCGTCCTCGTTGACCAAAAAACTTATCTTTGCCGTATGTCCGACTTCCAACTGCCCAAAGACTTTCAATCCCAAATGCAAGCCCTTTTGGGAGCGCAAGAATTCGAACATTTTAAATCTGCAATCAACCAAACTCCACGAACCTCCATCCGACTTAACTCGGCAAAACCATTTTCCCCTATTTGGCCCAAAAGCCCGATTCCTTGGTCAGACCAAGGCTATTTTTTGGAAGAAAGACCCAGCTTTACCCTCGACCCCGCCTTCCATGCAGGAGCTTATTACGTGCAGGAAGCTTCCTCCATGTTTATCGAGCATATCTTGAAAAGTTTGGAAATTCCCAGAGGGGTTTACCTCGATTTGGCAGCAGCACCCGGGGGGAAAAGCACCCTTCTGTCTAGCTATTTGGGAAATTCGGGGCTGCTTGTCGCCAATGAAGTCATTCAATCCCGTGCTCAAATCCTCAAGGAAAACGCCATCAAATGGGGTTTGGGAAATACCGTTGTGACCAATAATGATCCTGATCATTTTGAACCCTTGGAAGGTTTCTTTGACTTGGTCCTGGTAGATGCACCGTGTTCTGGCGAAGGTATGTTTCGCAAGGATCCTCAAGCCCGTGAAGAATGGTCCCTCGACCATGTCTTACTCTGCTCTTCCCGCCAAAAACGAATCATGGACAAGGCGGGTGCATTGGTCAAAGGAGGGGGTTATCTGATTTATTCCACCTGCACCTTCAACGAGCAGGAAAATGAGGAAATGATCCGATTTCTCACCGAAGAGTTTGCCTTTGAGCCTGTTCGCATTCCTCGGGAAGAAAGTTGGGGAATTGTAGAGACTGAAGTAAAAACCGAGGATGGAACGTTCTTCGGCTACCGCTTTTTCCCCCACAAAGTAGAAGGCGAGGGATTTTTCATCACGGTACTGAAACGACCGGATTCGGCTTCTACTCAAGAACCCGGACGAATCAAAGACTTCAAGCATCCAGTACTGAAGGGACTTGGTGGTCGGGAAGGAGAAGCTTTGGAGCAGGAATTGGGATTTGATGGGACGGGAAAATACTACTCGCTCAAGGACTCTTTTTTTCGGATCAATCGGGAATTTTACCGGCATTTTGAGAAAATCGCTCAGGCCTTGAGTCTACGCTATTTTGGGGTGGAATTGGGGAAAAAGCAGAAAAACGAATGGATTCCAAGTCACGAATGGGCACTTTCTACCTTGCCTAAAAATGGTTTTTCGCAAGTTGAACTCAGCCATGAGCAGGCACTGGAGTTTCTGAGAAAAAACGACCAATCCTTTGACAATCTGCCTAAGGGATGGGTCCTCTTCACTTACCAAAACTTGCCCTTGGGATGGGGAAAAAATCTCGGAAACCGAATGAACAATTATTACCCGAAAGAGTGGAGAGTCCGGATGTAGGTTTTATTCTTTGATAAACTCAAACCGAGCCCACTTATCTCGGTGGCGAAGTTCATTCCCTACTCCCAAAAACGGAGATAAATAAACCAACTTCTCAACACGAACTTCATGGATTCCTTTTTCCAAGTGAGCAATTGGGAATTGCCCAAAAATAGCTTTTTGTCCACTATGGCCTGATTTAACGGCCCTCCACCTTTCAGGATGAATGAGCGAGTCGTTCAGGTAAATCCTAAATTGATCAGAATAAGATTTTAGATTTTCCCATGAAATACTGTCTGTCTCCAACAAAACATTCATTTGGGAAATGGCTTTACTTTCTCTCACATAATAGGGCAAGTAAATTTCGAGATCTTCTTTACTTACTCGTTTTCTGGGTGTCCAGGCACGGGGAAATCTTTTCTTCTCAGGATTGAATTCCTCATAGTAGATCTGTTCGTTTGGCCATTGGTAATCTTCCTCATCAAGATTTGTTTGGGCTTGATAGCCAGAAAATCCTTTCAAGTCCTGGATAGTGAATGGAACAGAAACTAAAATCAGTACTAATGAAAAAACTATAAAGGACCATTTACCCAAGTTGCTTTGATAGACAGCCCCTATAGTCCCGCTCATACTTTTGCCAACCATCTCCTTTACTCGGGTATTTTTCCTGACCAAACCGCTGATGGCAATTCCTATCACTGTAAGCATAAAAATCAGATAGACTACTTCAAAATTCAGATTGAATATCAGATAAATACCAATGAGGAATAATAGATACAAGGTGATACTGAATATGGGAATGGCTACCGTGATGGGAAATCCATATAACATGCTGCACCATCTTTCCAACTTCAGAAGGTAATGAACGGGATGAAAGTAGTCTATATTTTGAGAGTACTTAAAAAGGTTTTCTTTGATTACTCCGTTGGGAAATGCATAGGAAATTCCCAGTAAACCCGCCCAGATAAACCTCATGATGAGGTGAATAATCAGAAATAGTTTAAATACGGTAATAATCAGGGAAAAATAGACCAAGATCAATTGTGCCGGAATCTGCTCCAGCCCATAGTCCTGAATAAGAATGACCGAAAATTCAAATAGGCGTGAAGGAATCACAAACAAAAACGCCAGCGAAATACCCGAAATGATCACCTCCGGCTCCCAGCTGTTTTTTTGCAGGTGCTCCAGCCAAGTCAAATCTTTTTGTTTTTCCATATCCTCCATTTCCATCTTTATTTCTTTTAATCCATTAAAAATCAACAGAAAATTTTGATATTTTTCCAGTAAATGGCAATAACTTTTCCTTCAGGACACCTCCTACCAGAATAAATTCCAATAATCTTCTATTCAATGGAAAAAGCCCCAACCGAAATCCAGGACGCCATACAAGATTCCAAAAAAGGCAAAAAGGATCTTCAAATGGAGCGTACTCGGGCAGCCTTTGAGCGGCTTCAGCTCGCTTGGGTGAGAACTTCACTCACTATCTTGGCCATCGGAATAGGAGCCTATGAGTTTTTTTATAATCGACTGGAATCGGGCAAAAAGCTTCTCTTTGAAGAATTCACCGGAAAAGAATTGGCCTTGATTCTCTATGTAGTAGCAATCATCATGATGATACTTTCTCTGATCCAACACAAGCAAAGTATGGAAAAACTTAAAAAAAGCTATGTTGGAAGCCGGTATTCCATCGCCACTATCCTTTCCTTTTTAATTCTGCTTTTAGGAGTATTTCTTCTTGGGATGCTGCTTTGGAAATCCTTTATTTCCTGATTCACTTGGAAATAACCCATTCCAATACTTTTTCTTTGGGCAAAGCCTCCACGGTTCTTCCGCCCTTTCCCTCCAAGGTCTCTGCCGCAAAAAGTGAGTTGATAATTGCTTCTTCAGTAGCCTCAATCACAGCCATAAAAAGTGCCGTCATATCATCGTTTGCCAGAAATTCCCCCTTTTGAAGCTGCTGAGAAGGTCTCGAATAGGGGATCCGCAAGCCTTCATTTGTAGAAAAAGCAACCACATAATCTCCCGAACCATTCGACGCAATCCCTCCTGTTTTGGCTAGGCCCATCATGGCTCGCTGAGCCATCCGTTCGAGATTTCGTTCCAAAACAGGCGCATCAGTCGCCACCACAATCATGCAGCTCCCGTCTGATTTTTCCAGGGCATCTTTAAATGGATATTTGCCTAAGTTTTCTCCCACCGGAACCCCGGCGATTTGCAGATTACCTCCAAAATTGGTCTGGACCAAAACTCCCACTGTATAGCCTCCCAGGCTTTCGGGCAACTTTCTTGAGGAAGTCCCGATACCTCCCTTCCAGCCAAAGCAAACAGTGCCCGTACCCGCACCCACATTTCCCTCATTTACTGCTCCGGAATTAGCTGATTCGATTGCGTGGATTACTTCTTCAGGAGAAATATGCATACCCCGGATATCGTTCAAATAGCCATCGTTGGTCTCTCCGACCAAAGCATTGACAGATTGTACGGCCTCATTTCCCTGCTGGGATAGGGAAAAGCGGACGACCCCTTCAATCCCTGCTGCCACACTCAGCGTATTGGTCAAAATGATGGGAGATTCCAGATTACCAAGCTCTTTAACCTGTGTGACTCCGGCCAATTTCCCAAAGCCATTCCCTACAAAAATCGCCGCAGGCACCTTATCCTGAAAAAGATTTCCCCCATGGGGCAAAATCGCAGTCACCCCGGTTCGAACATCACTTCCCTCAATTTTGGTCAGATGACCGACCTTCACTCCGGGTACATCGGTAATGGCATTGAGTGCTCCTGAGGGCAAAATTCCAAAAGGAATACCCAATTCTCTGGGTCTGGATTGGGAAAATAACATTTGGAAAGTCAGAAAGAAAAAAGCACCGACTAAAATTGATTGAGATTTAGGTTTTGACATGGGGAGACTAATTTTTCAATTTTCAAATCTTCCAATTTTCCAATAATACCTATCTTACCTTCCCTTTCCAAGATTCCCTGTAAAATGCTCAAAAAACAACGCTACGAGGCTTTTATCCATCACTTTTCTGAAAATATGCCGGTCGCCGAGACTGAGCTGGAATACGATAATCCTTTCCAGCTTTTGGTGGCTGTGGTGCTCTCTGCCCAATGTACTGACAAGCGCGTCAATATTGTGACCCGAGAGCTATTCAAGCATTTTCCCACTGCCGCCCATTTGGCGGCGACTCATTTCGACGAGCTTTTTCCCTATATCCGATCCATTTCCTACCCCAACAACAAGACCAAGCACCTCATCGGGCTGGGCAAAATGCTGATCGATGACTTTGGCGGGGAAGTTCCCTCGACGGTAGAGGAACTGGTCAAACTTCCAGGAGTAGGAAGAAAAACAGCCAATGTCATCACCTCCGTGGTCTGGCAGCAGCCCAATATGGCGGTAGACACCCATGTTTTCCGCGTTTCCCGTCGCTTGGGCTTAGTCCCGATGACAGCAAAAACCCCTCTGGAAGTCGAAAAACAATTGGTCAAACATATCCCCAAGCAGTACATCCACAAAGCCCATCATTGGCTGATTCTCCATGGGCGCTACACGTGCCTGGCCAGGAAGCCTAAATGTGAAGAATGCCAGATCATCCACCTCTGCAAGTATTTTGAGAAGAATCAAAAGCAGAGTAAAAAACAAGAAGGAGAAGGCTGATGTGTGGAATTCATCTGATTTGGGGAAAGGATGCCAATGAAGTCGCCATCCAAACCATGGTCTCTGATTCCCATCACCGGGGTCCTGATCAGCAGGCCGTTTATTCACCTTGGCCAGGCTTGTGGATTGGGGTAAACCGGCTGAAGATCCTCCATCCCGGACCGGATGCGGACCAGCCTTTTTGGTCTCCTGACGGCAACACCCTACTGATTTGGAATGGGGAGATCTATAATTTTTTGGAATTGAAAAAGCTCCTGACCCGCATGGGGGTCGAGTTTCTCACCCAATCAGATACCGAGGTTTTATTGCATTACCTCAGATACTTTGGGGTAGATGGACTAAAAAATCTGGAGGGCATGTTTTCCCTTCTTTTTGTGAATCTGATCGATCAGTCTGTCGTGGTAGCCAGAGACAGAAACGGGGAAAAACCTCTGTATTTCTCCCAAAATCCAGACACGCTGGCAATTTCTTCAGAAACCAGAAGTCTTGCCAGACTTACTCAAGCTGAACTGGATACCCATCAAATCCAACCCTATTTCTACCTCCGAAGTCCTATTCCTGAAAAGACTTTTTTCAAAGGAATAAGACCCTGGAAACCGGGCAGATTCAGTAAAATCTCCCAGCATTCGACCTTTCGCTGGGACACCTTGCCCGATCCAGAGCCACAACAGGCTGCACCTGACCAGAAGTCCTTTATCCAATGCCTGAGTGGAGCAGTTCAGCGGCAGTTTCACGCAGATGTCCCACATGGGATCCTACTGAGCGGAGGAGCGGATAGTTCTTTGATTTATTCGCTGTGGTATAAGGAGACAGGAATTCCCCTGCCGGCCTATACGATCGAGGTGGAGAAAAAGTACCGGAAAAAATATTCAGACGCCACTTTCGCCAAGCAATTGGTGCGGCAGGTGCCTGCCGAGCACCATTTGGTAGCGGTCTCCCAGCAAATTTTTCTTGATCGCTGGGATGAATACCTTCAAGGTGTGGATCAGCCCATCGGGGATTCGGCTGGCTTCCTTACTTGGTTGATCGGGGACCAAGCCAAAAACCAAGTGAAAGTCCTGGCCTCGGGCGCTGGGGCAGACGAGCTCTGGGGTGGATATCAGCGCCATCAAGCCTTTTTTCAGTATCTGAATTATCCAGGGTTCTGGGGCCAAATAGCTCCATTTCTGAGCAAATGGCCCTTGGGAAGGACTTGGAAAAAATTCATGCAAGGTATCGATGCTGACCCAAGGATCACCTTTATGAATTTCGCAGCCCTTCAAAATGCTCCCAAAGAACTATTGGAAGATTACCTCCGGATTTTTGATTCCCATATCAGCCCTTACAAGCAGGCTTTGGATTTTGACCGGAAAGTTTATTTGGTACAGGACGTATTGAAAATACAGGACAAGGCATTGATGGCCCATGGCATAGAAGGCAGATCTCCCTATTTGGATTCATCAATGATCTCGATTTGGAGAAGTGTGGAAGACCCAAAAGCCCTTTTGGGCAAACCATGGATCAAACAAGGCCTTGAGGACCTCAACTTGGGTTGGATCGCCTCCAGGCGAAAGTTTGGTTTTGGGTTGCCTTTGACTGAATGGCTAGGGGAAAACGGACCCTTTGCCCAAAGGGTATTTGCTTCCATTCGGGATTTCGCTCCCATTGCGGCAAAAGAGCTTCCCCCTGACGTGGCAGATTTTTGCAGGAATCCGGAGAAACAGGTGAAAGTCCATTTTTTAACCCTTTATAACCTGTTTCTTTTAGCAGAATGGATGAAATTGCACCGAGCATGAGAATCATCTACATCCACCAGTATTTTCGCACCCCGGAAGAAGGCGGGGCCGTGCGGTCCTACCACCTTGCCAAAGGCTTGGTGGATGCGGGTTTTGAGGTGGAAATGATCACTGCGCATGATTTGCCCCACTACGATCAGCGCTGGATTGACGGGATCAAAGTCCATTATTTGTCTGCTCCCTATGATCAGAAGTTTGGTTTTGCCAAACGGACGCTTGCCTTTTTCAGCTTCGTTTGGAAGGCTAAAAAACTGCTTCAAAAGCTTTCCCGGCCCGATTTGCTCTACATCACCTCGACTCCTTTGACTACCGGATTGATCGGCCTTTGGGCTAAAAAAACACTTGCTCTTCCTTATCTCTTTGAAGTCAGAGACCTTTGGCCGGAAGCTCCGATTCAGGTAGGGGCTATCAAAAATTTTCTCCTGAAAAAAGCCCTTTATCGGCTGGAAAAAAGAATCTACGATCAGTCCATGGGTCTGGTAGCCTTGTCTCCGGGTATCGCCGCACACCTGAAAAATATCAGTCCCGCAAAATCAGTGGCTCTGATTCCCAATTTTTCATCATTGGAAACCTTTTTCCCTCAGGAAAAAGAACTTCGAACTTTAAAATCATTCGGTATTTCAGATAGCCTTACCATCAGCTATACAGGCGCTTTGGGTCAGGTCAATGCGGTGGAGGAGCTACTTCAGCTCGCTGAGATGGCAAAAATTGAAGGCAAAAACTGGAATTTTCTCATCATGGGTAAAGGAAGTCATGAGCAAATCCTCAAAAAGAAAGCAAAAGATATGGGTTTGACTCAGGTCCTCTTTTTTCCTTTTGGTTCCAAGGAAAAAGTCAATCAGATCCTTTCTGTCACGGATTTAGCTTGGATCTCTTTTGCCCACCTACCCGTATTGAAAACCAACAGCCCAAACAAGTTTTTCGATGCCCTCGCAGCAGGAAAGCCGATTTTAGTCAATCACAAAGGCTGGGTCTATGATTTGGTCAAAACACACCAAATCGGGATTTCCTGCCTTCCGGGAAAAATGGAAAAAGCTTTCGCCAAACTGGAGAATCTGGAGCAGAACAAGGAGGAATTGAAATCCATGGGAATCCGCAGCCGAAAGTTGGCCGAGACCTATTTTTCCAGAGAATTGGCGGTATCCCGGCTGATCGAGGTCATCCGCCCTAAGAAAGCCAATCTTACTCAGGGCGACGAGGTCGATATTCGGACTGCCTGAAAATCTTCTCTGCGTCTGATTCTCCCATCAGTATTGCCAAGTCCACCTGCTGATTCATGCGGTAATCATCCACAATATTCCAGCCCATCCATCTACCCAGCCTTCCCGGTGCCTTGGTGCTGATCGCATCCGTAAATGGCGCCTCACCAATATATTTCCGGATTTCAAAGGGATTGGTCTCATACAAAAGTTCATTTTCTACAAAATGAGACCAGATATACTCCTCATTGGACCAGCACTCCTCGATCTCCTCTGGGGTATAGCCGATGATAAACTGATCGGATGTGCAGGGTAGGATGGACTTGACAAAATGGTAGGACTTCCCGTAATAAATCATCTCCGAAAGCAGAGTCTTGTCCTGAGGATTAGTCTGATTGTATCGGGAGGAAATAGCTAAAACAATCATGGGGACCAGGTATTCTCTTTGGTACCGCTCTGCGATGTAAATGGGCAAATCCGGCTGAAAGCTGTGATCTGAAGGAAGAAAATAATCCAAACCGATCACCAACATATCCTCTGAAACCAACAGGTCAGAACCAAAGCCCGACACGAAAGTATAGACCTTGGGAGCTTTGAAATCCGGGAAGTAATATCGGATGTATCGAAAGGCATTTTCCAAATCAGTCTCCAACCAGGAAATATCTCCAAACTCCACCTTCACCGAATCATAAAGGGATCTGAGCCCTGGGTCTCCGTGAACCTGAACCAGATTGGAAATCAAGGAATCCTGAGATAAATAGAGGTCTTGCTCCAAAAACTGATCCGCAAACTCAGGATACTTATCGAGCAAATAGGCAAAATCCAAGGGTGTCTTAGCCTGAAAAAACTCATCCTCCAGCCGGGTAATTTCCAATCCCATGGGTTCGCCGAGAAGTTCTGCGTTTAGGGCACATTCTTGGGTTTTCTTTTGACAGGACCCCATCCAAACCATCAAAACAGCAATTACGACAAGTCCGATTTTATTCATGAAGTCGATTTTTTTGACAAAGTAAACAAAGCCTTTCGAAACCAACGAAGTTTATGCAGGCAGGTTAGGAAGGCAAGAGTTTTATCCTACCGGCAAATCCCCGTATTTTTCAGCGTGAAAAATCAATGGATTACAGCAAAGGCCTTTATTTCTTTTTTGAGCTTTTCCAAAGCACTCAATTTGCTGCAGCTTTACATTTCTTTTCATCTGAGCAGGTGGCTGGGCAAGCCGATCATTTGGGGTCAGCCGACCACCCTGAGCATTGAGCCCACCACCAGCTGCAATCTCCGCTGTCCGGAATGCGCATCAGGTCTGCGTTCCTTTACCCGGCCTACGGGGATGCTTCAGGATGGGCTTTTTGAACGGACCATTACTCAGACCAAAAATCAGCTTACCTGGCTTCACTTGTACTTTCAGGGAGAGCCTTTTCTCAATCCCCGATTTTTGGAAATGGTGTCTCATGCGGATTCGGCGGGGATTTTCACTTCCACTTCTACTAACGCTCATTACCTCAGCGAAAGTACGGTGCAAAAAATACTTTCTTCCGGACTTCGTCAGCTGATCGTCTCCATGGACGGCGTCACTCAGGAGGTCTATGAAAAATACCGGGTAGGAGGGAATCTGGAGAAAGTAGAAAAGGGCTTGAAACTTTTGCTGAAAGAAAGGAAGGCTCAAGGGAAAATGTTTCCAAGAGTCATTCTTCAATTTTTGGTTACCGGACTAAATGAGCACCAAATCCCCGAACTCAAAGTCTGGTCCCAAGAAGTGGGGGTAGACGAGCTTCAGCTGAAAAGCACCCAAATCTATGATTATGAAGAGGGCTCGGAGTTGATTCCTTCTGATTTGGGGTATTCCCGGTACATTCCCGATGGTAGAGGGAAGTGGAAGCTGAAAAAAAAGATAGAAAACAAGTGTTGGAGAATGTGGCAAGGGGCTGTAGTCACTTGGGACGGGAAGGTGGTACCCTGCTGTTTTGACAAAGATGCCCAGCATGTCATGGGAAATCTTCAAGACCAAAGCATGCAGGAAATCTGGGAATCCCCCTCTTATTTTTCATTTCGGAACCAACTGCTTCAGGACCGAAGTCAGATCGAAATCTGCCGGAATTGCACCGAGTAGCAAGTGAAGTGATGGGGGTTTTTAGCATCAAATTTGTTAGAATTAAGAAATTGATGGATTTTTAGTGGTTGATTTGCCCTTAATTCACCTGCAACAGTCTTTTGCCCATGACTTTATTCAAAAGAATCTGGTACTTTTTCGCCTTGGTTTCCTTGCCGGTTTTCCTTAGTCCTCAAGCTTTTTCCCAGCAGTCTATGGATATTTCCACCATTCAGGTGGATGAGCTCAGTAACGCACAAATCGAAGAATTGATCCAAAGAGCCAATGCGGCCGGATTGAGTACAGTAGAGTTTTTGCAGATGGCTCAAATGCGGGGAATGCCTCCTACAGAAGTGGAAAAGCTTAGGAATAGAATCGGAATCCTAGAAACCTCAAGCTCCACTTCCCGTATAGGTTCGGTCTCCAAAAGAGAGCCTAGACAGCAGGTTGATCTCAACGAAATCACCCAAGGAATCGCCCAATATCAGGAAATCCCTGATAGTTCGGGGGGCGAGACCATTTTTGGCTCCTCACTTTTCTACCAAAAAAACAGAAGACTCAGCTTTGAGCCCAGTCTGAATCAGGCGACTCCAAAAAGCTATGTTTTGGGGCCGGGAGACCTGGTTTATGTGGACATTTACGGACAATCCGAAAAATACTACGAAGCCACAGTAAACCCTGAAGGGTTTATCCTTCTGGACAATATCGGTCCGGTATCGGTATCAGGCAAAAGCCTGGAAGAAGCCACCGCGTTGATCAAAAACCGGGTAAGCCGATTTTATCCCGGTCTCAGCGGGAGCAGTCCAAATACCTTCCTCCAAGTCACTTTGGGCAATGTCCGAACCATCAAAGTTCATATTCTAAATGAGGTGAGGCTACCGGGAACCTTCACGCTTAGTGCTTTTTCCTCGGTATTCAACGCACTGTATGCAGCAGGCGGACCCAACGAAAACGGGACTCTTCGAGCCATCGAACTGATCCGGAATAACAAAAAAGTGGCTGAAATCGATGTGTACGAGCTCCTGACCAAAGGAACTGCCAATCTGGATATTCAGCTTCAGGATCAGGATGTGATCTTGGTCAAGCCCTACCTTGCCCGGGTGAAAGTATCCGGAGAGGTGAAGCGCCCCATGACTTTTGAAGCCAAGCCCGGTGACAATCTTGAGGATTTACTGGGTTATGCGGGAGGTTTTACGGATTTGGCTTTCCGTGACCGGATCGGGATTTCCCGAATTACGGGAAATCAGCGCTCGGTATCGGATGTCTATCAGAATCAATTTGGCCTGTTTCTCCTCCAAGGGGGAGACGAAATCACTGTGGGTCGAATATTGGACCGATACGCCAACCGGGTACAGATCAAAGGAGCTGTCTTCAGACAGGGCACTTTCTCTTTGACTGAAGGACTTACCCTGACCCAACTGATCAAAAATGCGGAAGGCCTCAAAGGGGATGCTTACACCCAAAGAGCCAGTATCCTTAGAACACGGGACAATCTGAGCTCGGAAATCATCGAGGTAAACCTGAAAGCGATTCTAGACGGCACTCAACCGGATATCATCCTACAGCGGGAAGATGTGGTTCGGATTTCCTCCATTTACGATATCCAAAATGAGCGTTATGTTCAGATTTTGGGAGAGGTAAAAAGACCGGGCACCTATCCCTACTCAGCAGGAATGACTCCTGAGGAATTGATCCTATTGGCGGGAGGCCTTCAGGAATCTGCCAATACCCAGGATATCGAAATCGCCAGAAGGCTGGAAGATGCGGATTTGGGCACTTTGGCGGACATTATCCCCACTGCTGTCAATCCTGATTTGTCTTTCCGCTCAGATGCCCCTGAGCTTCAGCCCTTCGATCAGGTGATTGTAAGAAAAAGGGCGAATTTCAATATGCAGAAACTGGTGGCGGTAGAGGGTCAGGTAAATTCACCGGGAATTTTTGCTATCGAAACCAGCCTGGAACGGGTCTCTGACCTAGTCAACCGGGCGGGTGGCCTGAATCAATTTGCCTATGCCAAAGGCGCTACCTTGATCCGAAGGACCGAATTTTTCAATACCGAATCCGAGCAAATCCGCAGACAGAGAAATCTGGAGGCGCTCCGACTCAAACTTTTGGAAGACCCCAACAACTCGGAAGCCCAGGAAGAATTGTTGCAGCGCCTATTCAGGGATTTGCCCAAGGAAAAAACCAATCCCGTGGATTCCCTGCTTTCCAATGCAAAAAGAGAATCTTTGGATCAGATCGCAGTCAGTACTCCGGGATTTGCAGTGAAATTGAAAGAGTCTGAAGCAGTCGCCATCAACCTGGAAAAAATCCTCCAAAATCCGGGCTCTGCTGAAGATCTGCTTCTGGAAGAAGGAGACATTTTGGCTGTGCCCAAGCTATTGCAGACAGTCCGAATGAGAGGAGACGTAGTCTATCCGACTACCCTGAGACATGAAAGCGGCAGAGGACTAAAATACTACATCAACGGGGCAGGAGGATTTGAGCGAAGAGCCAATCGAAAGCAGACCTATGTGGTCTATGCCAACGGAGCGGTGAAGCGGACCAAAGGCTTTTTGGGAATTCGAAATTATCCGACAGTCGAGCCAGGAGCAGAAGTGATCGTACCTACCAAAGGGCCGAGAGTCCCGCTTCGTTTGGGAGATGTAGTGGGTATTACGACCGGCTTGGCCACTCTGGCTTTGGTGCTTTCGCAAATCAACTGGAACCAGCCATGACAGAGAATAAGCACTTTTCCGATAGCCAATTTACCCTTCGCGAAGTTGTCCAGAATCTTCGCGATTGGTTTGCTTTTTTTCTTTCCCAATGGAAAATCTTATTCGCAGCAGGGATAATTGGTCTGGCCTTGGGGGCCTTGGTATCTATTTTCAAAAAACCTGTTTTTCATGCAGAAACCTCTTTTGTTTTGGAAGAGGGAGATTCCGGAGGGATCAGTCAGATGTCCGGACTGGCTTCTTTGGTGGGAGTGAACTTGGGCTCTTTGGGAAGTACCAGCGGGCTCTTCCAAGGTGCCAATATCATGGAACTGTACAAGTCTGACCGAATGCTCGGGGAGACTTTGCTCAGTCCCTTTGATGGGGAAAAACTCCTGATCGATCGCTTTGTAGAGTTTGAGGAGCTGGATAAGAAATGGGCTTCCAAAGTGGATATCCCCTCGATGGACTTTTCTATCTCCAGGGGGCAGTTTTCCGTAGCACAGGACTCGGTCGTGAAAGAGGTGGCCAAGCTGATCCGGGAGCGGCAATTGTCCGTGACCAAGCCTGACCGAAAGCTCAGCATCATTCAGGTGAGCATTTCTTCAAAAGACGAACCTTTCGCCAAGGTCTTCAATGAAACGCTGGTGAATAAGGTGAATACCTTTTACTTCGAGACCAAAACCAAAAAGACCGGAGAAAATCTCTCCATCCTTCAGTCTCAGGCCGATTCCGTTCGGGCTATTTTGGACGAAAGTATCGGGGCCTATGCCACGGCTCAGGACCGCGTACCCAATGCCAATCCCCTGCTCAACAGTGCCACTGTGGAAAGCCGTAAGCGACAGATTGATGTGCAAGCGACGGGAGCCGTCTATCAGGAAATCGTCAAAAACCTGGAAATCGCGAAAGTCAATCACCGCAATAATTCGCCTTTGATCCAGATCATCGACTCCCCGAGATTTCCGCTGAAGCGGTCCGAGATCCGACTCGTCAAAGGAATGGTTTTGGGGGCTGTCATTACAGGCCTTCTCGTTCTTTTTGGTCTCTACTTCCGCAGACTGTATCAAAAACATGTGCAGGAAAGCTAAACCCAAGCTGCCATGTTTGAAAAACTCACCTTACTTCCGCTCAGTAATTTTATTCGAAACAAGTCGATTCAGAACTTTTTGTTTCTGGCGATCATCCAGTCCTCCAATGTGCTGATTTCCATCATTACCATGCCTCTGCTCATCCAAAGCATTGGGGTGGATCAGTTTGGACTGGTCAATTTGGCGCTTTCAGTGATTATTCTGCTGAATATCCTGGTCGGTTTTGGGTACAATCTCAGTGCCCCAAGAGAAGTGGCCATCAATCAGGAGGACAAAGATTCCTTATCCCATTTGGTATCCAATGTATTCTCAGGCAAAATCATCTTGGCTTTGCTTGCGACTTTGGTCATTTTCATCGGGGCTTTTGGATTCAATCTATTTCAGGAATATCGGCTTATTCTGGTTTATTCTTCCCTACTCCTGTTTTCTGAAGCGACCTTGCCGCTGTGGTTTTTTCAGGGGATGGAGAAAATGAAACTCGTCTCTATCGCCAATATTTTCTCTAAACTCCTCTTTTTGATGGGCATTGTGCTCTTTATCCACAGTCCGGAGCAAAGCCAGTGGGTGAACTTTATGTTGGGATTTTTTGGACTTTCTATCAATCTGATGCTCCTTTTTTACATCCACGCATTTATGGGTATCAGGTTTTATCGCCCTGAGTTTTCGGCCATTTACCAAAGCCTGAAGGAAAATATCCTTCTTTTCTTCTCCAATCTGGCCAGTCATATTTCCATCAACGGCGGGCTGATTATTCTGAGTTTCTTTTCCGCAGCAGAGACATTGGGGATGTATAGCCTGGCCGAGCGGGTGGTCATGGTATTGAGACTATTTCCTGCACTGATTATTCAGGCCATATTTCCCAATGCGTCCAAACTTCACAAGGAAGATCCGGTACGCTTTTTCCGCTTTCTAAAAAATGTCTATCTGCGGGTGCTTTTAGCTGGAATGGTAATTTCGGCAGGGGCACATTTTACAGCGCCTTGGATCATCCGGGTTCTTTCCCGAACAGACTTGCAGGAGTCGGTGATTTATCTGAAAATCCTTGCGGCAGTTCCTTTTTTAGCCTGCCTGAATGTGGGAAATGTAACTCTGCTTTTGGTAGCAGACCTGAAGGAGTTGCTGTTTAAAGCCAGCTGGATGATGTGTGTTTACATGATCGTTGTTTCGGCGATTCTGACCAGCTATTTGGGAGGCCTTGGGCTTTGCATTGGAATTATCTCCACCGAGATCGTCGTGTTTTTGATTTGTCTCACGCTGCTGTATCGGCACAAAAAAGAGCTAATCCGTGGCTTTTACACCTGACTCTTCGGTAGCGATCATTTTGGTCAATTGGAATGGACTGGAGTATACCAGAGCCTGCCTCCATACTTTGGAGAAGGTGGATTTTCCTGATTTTCAGATCATTTTAGTGGATAATGATTCCAAAAAACCAGAAGGGCAGGTGCTGAAGAAGGAATTTCCAAAGCTTGTGCTTTT
The DNA here is from genome assembly GCF_036245625.1 of Algoriphagus confluentis. Classification (NCBI taxonomy): domain Bacteria; kingdom Pseudomonadati; phylum Bacteroidota; class Cytophagia; order Cytophagales; family Cyclobacteriaceae; genus Algoriphagus; species Algoriphagus confluentis. The sequence continues at coordinate 4,181 of NZ_BTPD01000018.1, read as the reverse complement.
GGAGAATGAGCAAAATCTGGGTTTTGCCGGAGGAAACAATGTGGGCATCCGAAAAGCTTTGGATATAGGTTTTTCTCACCTCATGCTCCTAAATAATGATACCCTGGTGGAGCCGGATTTTTTGGGAAAAATGATGCTTGCCTTTTCAAAAAATCCCAAACTAGGCCTGCTGCAGCCGATGATTTGCTTTTTGGATGAACCCGAAAAAATCTGGTCGGCCGGTGGAAAATTCATCTCCCTGCTCGGTCGTGCCAAAACCCTAGGGGACCGAAAAACCCTAAAAAATTATCAGCCATTTTCGAAAAAACTAGACTGGGCGACTGGCTGCTGCATGTTGCTTACTCGAGAAGCCATTCTACAATCAGGACTCCTCAATGAGCAGTATTTTGCCTATTTCGAAGATGTGGAATGGTCCCTGAGAATTCGGAATCAGGGCTTTGAAATCGGTCTGGTCCCTGAAGCAAAAATTTACCATGAAGCCGGAGCTTCCTCCAAAAAGTCACACTCTGAAGGAACCTTGAGTGCAAAGGTGTTTTATTACCATGTGCGCAATCAATTATTCTTAATTCGAAATCAGAATATTCCTTTAGGATTCATCTATCATTTGGGGAGATTTACGCTTTGGATGGGATATTTCCTGCTTCGAGGCCGATTTCAAAAGCTCAAAGCTGTGGCCAAAGGAATCAAAGATGGGCTATTCACTCCGCTTAAAACTGCTCCAAAATGGCCTTGATCGTCTTTCTATTGATCGCATTGGCGGTAGGGGTAGGATTCCTCTGGACACTGGAAAAGATGATTTTTCAGGGCAAATGGACTTATGCCATCTTCTTTCTTGCCGCATTTCTTCCCTTTTACAATACCAGCTTGAGTGTGGTGTACCTAGCCACTCAATCGGCTGCCGTGGTGAGTATATTTCAAATCCTCAAGGAGCTAGTGGTCTTGGTAGGGCTGCTGGTATTTGTCCTTTATCATCGGAAAATCGCCGAGTATCCCTTCCGGTTGCAGTCCACGGATTGGTTCTTCTTGGCATTCCTGAGTTTGGCCTTTGGCTATCTCTTGCTTCCCATCGGGCAGGCCTCGTTTTTGAATAAGGCCCTGTATTTCAAAAGCATGCTGATTCCCGGCTTGGTTTATTTTCTGGGGAGAAATACTACCTTTTCAGACTTCGAAATTCAGCGGGTTTTCAAGATTATCTTTTTCGTAGCTATTGGAGCTTTTCTGGTCAATCTGGTAGAAAATTTTCTGCTCAATGCCCACTTGCAGCAGTTTACAGGCTATGCACTCTACAATTTTGCGATCAATGACATTGAGCCCACAGGGAACTTTGGTCTGACCTGGACCTTTGAAACCCAAGCGGTGACGAAGCGATTGGCGAGTTTCTTTTCAGACCCTCTGGAAATGGCCAGTTCGGTTTTGATGGGCTTTGCGGCAGGATTGATCTGGTTTTTGACCAGCAAAAGAGAATACAACTGGCTCTATCTTTTGGTGATGGCCTGTTCACTGGGCAGTTTGGTTTTTTCGGCTTCCCGGGCGGCGTTTGGGGCCTTTTTCGTGATGATTTTCTTTATCGCCTTGGTTTTTCGACTGTACAAACTGATCGGTGCGGGCTTTTTAGCCTTATTGGCATTTGGTATTTACGTGGTCTTTTTTGCCTCTGAGGACTTTTACTTTTTTGTGATCGATACACTCACATTCGAAAATACCTCCAGCATCGGTCACGTGGTGGAGTGGCTTTTGGCTTTAGATTCTATGGTTGCCAATCCCTTGGGGATAGGCTTGGCCATGAGTGGCAATGCCGGAAGTGTCACGGATGAACTTCGGGTAGGGGGAGAAAACCAGTTTCTGATCTACGGGGTGCAGTTGGGCTGGATTGGGATGCTATTGTATATCCTGATCCTAGCTTCTGGGGTGGTACTAAGCCTGCGGGTTTTTTACGGAACAGAATCCACACCCAAGGCTCGGATTGCCTTTGTCGGAGCAGCTACAAAAGTTGGCTTACTTTTGCCCCTATTCACGGCCAATGCAGAAATGTACACCTATGTAGCTTGGGTAAGCTGGTGGATGATTGGTTTTTCGGTGAGGGAGTATGGGAGAATTCCCACTAAGGAATAGAAACAGGCTTGATGGTCTAACGGCCCTGGCTATGGAAAGTGCTGGATTTTGAAACCAAATCTTTGTCCACTAGCCCGAATGTTATTTAGTTGAAATGCCTTCATTAATTAAGCAGTAAGCCCGCATTTGCTATACCCGATTTGGTGCTTAGTCTTGTTCTTTATTTTTCAATTACAATCATACGATAATCTGTTTCAGATTTATGTCCGCTTTCTTTATCTTCAAAAACGTACTTGAAGTCCTTGTCAATAAGTCGTTTTTGTTTTCTTTCAAAGTCAATTGCTTTGTTGAGAGTTTGGACTTTATTTCCTGTGTCCTGAATGCAAAAGACAACATGGCATCCGTTTCTCATATCCGAAACGATTTTTTTAATCAGTTCTATTTCTTGTTCTCTGTCCTTCTTGGCGAAATGAAACATACTATCCAATAGAATAAAGTCAAACTCACCAAAACGGTCAAAGGTGTAAATGTCTCCGACTTGCCCATCCAAATCCAAATTTTCATTTTGTCCGATTTCCTTCATTTGATTGATACCGACTTTTGAGTTGTCAATTCCTGTCACAGAGTAGCCAAGTCTCGCCAAAGCAATTGCATCTCTTCCTTGTCCGCAGCCTAGGTCAAGTACTTTTCCTTTCGTTGGAAATCCACTAAAAAACTCGATCAATTCAGGATAAGGCTCTCCGAATAAGTTTTCTGTCTGATAGTATTTGTCATAGGTTACTGGCATTTTCGTCTTTTAGCATCAGGCATAACGGCTACGTATTGGCGATGGAGGGGCATTTGAAAAACTTCAGCCTAACATTTGCACAAATGCCCAATAGAATTACAAATTTTGAGTTTACAATTGTCAGCCCTACTATTGCCAATACGTTGTTAGCGGTTCGTTGTTTTATCTTCATCGTTTCTGTCAAAGTTTGTAGTATGGTTTGTACATCCCGTCTGCAAATGATACCGTTTCGTCAAACAGTTTTTTTAAATGCGATACATTGTCAGTAAGCGTGTCTTTATTACAACATAAAATGAGGTCAATTTTTAAAGACAAAAATTCAGGTCTGATTTTCGTTTGTTCTAAAATGCTAATTGCTCGTTTGTCGCCCATAGGATAGAGTTCATTGATAGCAAAAAGTGATGTTATAATACTTTTAGTGGCTCTGGTCAAACAGCCAACTGTGTTGAATGTGTCATTTTTACCAGCAAATTTTTCAGCTTGCCAAATTGTAAATTCAGCCGACCACAAAGATTGCTGTATTACAGATTGCTTTAACTTTTTTGGATACTGCTTTACACTTTCTTTTAAATTCTTTACTACATTATCTGGGTCATAGAGAGCATGACTGCTTTGTGTTTCTGAAAGAAAGATAATGGATGAAAATCCGTAGGGCGGTTGTTGGTCAAAATTGTTTTCCCAAATGCCGTTTTTGGAATTGTCAATTGTCCTTGTAATTTGTTCAATGTTTTTATAGAGAAAGTCAACTTCACCACTTGTAGTATTTATCCAAGCACCGCCATTTACCCAAGGTCCCCATTCGTAAAAGCCTGTAACTATTGGTTGGTCGTTGTTAGAAATGTTTTTAGCTACCTCTCTTACTTTTTCTATGTCAAATGGATTAAGCTCAGAATAGTATATACCAATATCAAGGTCTGAGCTTTTTGTCGCCATACCAATTGCATACGAACCGCCAAGAACAATTGCCTTCACACCGTCAACTTGCTTCAATTCGTTTGTTATGTCTTCTAACAATTTTTTTTTATCGTCTGGTAAAGTCATTTTTATAATATGTCTGTTGAGTATTGTCGATTTACAATGACCGCTAACGGTTTGCCGCTTTGCGAAGGCGGGGAATTTTAGCACTAAACTGTCAACCAAGCACAAACTTTGATAGAAGCACAAAGCTCCAAGTTTGCACGTCACCCCGCCTGACGCAAAACCCGTGTGCCTGTTGCACAACTCTCCCAACAAGATAGTTTTTTTAGGTATGAAGACCTCATGTCTCATGATTAATTTTAATTGCATGCTGATTTTAAGTTGATTAAAATATTGTAAATCAGTATATTAAAACATGCAAGGA
>NZ_BTPD01000017.1:0-95338 GCF_036245625.1 Algoriphagus confluentis | reverse complement strand
ACACAAGATATTAGATGCAGACTGATCACCGATCAATGCATACTTACAGATTAGGCGGCCTAGCGCAGGGGTCCCACCTCTTCCCATCCCGAACAGAGAAGTTAAGCCCTGCAGCGCCGATGGTACTGGGGTTACACCCGGGAGAGTAGGTCGCCGCCACATTATTCAAACCTCAGTCATACGACTGGGGTTTTTGTGTTTTTGGACCTTCTGAAGATGCAGGAGACAAGAGGCAAGAGGGAAGAGCCGAGAAGCAAGAAGTGAGAGGGTAGAATTCGTTTCTTTAATCTGACCTATTTAACCTTCAAGACCCAAATTTTTTTTTAATTCAAATCCCAAATTGCCGAAAATGGTGCCCGATATGTTTGTGGTGAAAAATCTCCCATTCCTTATGGGTTAACAAACCAAATCGAGGATGGGTGAACTCTGCCTCCGGGCTTTTCTCAAAAGTCTCTTGATAGGCTTTTATAGCCTTTTTCAATTCTCCTTTTGCAGTGTCCAAGTCTGGATACCGCAGCTCCAGCAACTCAGCGGGTAAACCCGGCGCTTTTACTCCAACAGGAAACTCCATATCCGTATACAATAAGGCCTGTTTTGCATTTAACTGCTTTTCATTGGGGATGAAATGGGGGATTTTGACCCGACCATAAGAAAGCTTGATAGTCAATATCAAATGCTCAACCATATGCTGTGGGGTCATGATACCAAACTTAGCCAGGGAATCACTTTTTAGAGCCTTAAGTCGGCTTTCAATATTTTTTAAATCCATGTTACAATATAGGTAAACAAAAAAGCGCTTGATACTATCAAACGCCTTTTATCCATTTTACGAACTCTAGAAATCTTAGCTTCCGCACATTTCGCAGCCTTCCGGATCATCCAAAGAGCAGGCGATGGCATCTTGTTTTTGTGTTTTAATGGCTTCTACTTCATTGGCTTTCTCTACTTTGGGCTCTAGGGCAGACTTATCCAAAGTAAACTTAATCGCAGAAGCTGCAGCTTGTGATCTCAAATAGTACATACCGGTCTTCAGTCCTTTTTTCCAAGCATAGAAATGCATTGAGGTCAGTTTACCGAAGTTGGGATCCTGCATGAAGATGTTCATACTTTGTGACTGACAGATATAGGCACCTCTATCTGCGGCCATGTCAATGATCACTTTTTGAGAAATTTCCCAAACTGTCTTGTAAAGATCCTTAATGTTTTGTGGGATGTTTGGAATGTTTTGAACCGAACCGTTTGTAGAAATCAATCGGTTTCTCATGGTGTCATTCCAGAGGCCCAAATTGATCAAATCTTTCATCAGGTGCTTGTTCACCACGATAAATTCTCCAGAGAGAGTTCTTCTCGTGTAGATATTGGTGGTGTATGGTTCAAAGCACTCGTTGTTGCCCAATATCTGAGAGGTGGATGCAGTAGGCATTGGTGCCACTAGGAGTGAATTTCTCAATCCATGCTTTTTCACCTTTTCCTTCAACTGATTCCAATTCCAACGACCCGACTTTGGAGTCACTCCCCACATGTCAAACTGCAAAATACCTTTTGAAGCAGGGCTTCCGTCATAGGTTTCATAGGTGCCCTGAACTCTAGCCAACTCCATGGAAGTTTCCACAGCAGCGTAGTATATGGTCTCAAAGATATCTTCATTCAGGCCCCTAGCTTCTGCAGAATCGAATGGCATTTTTAGCATGATAAAGGCATCAGCTAGGCCTTGGATACCCAAGCCGATTGGTCTATGTCGGAAGTTGGATCTTCTTGCCTCTTCTACTGGATAGTAATTGATGTCAATTACCTTGTTGAGGTTTTTGGTCGCTACCTTGGTGATTTCATATAGCTTGGAGTGATCAAAGAACAGTTTTCCATCAGGTCCCGCTGTCACAAACTTCGGCAAAGCAATAGAAGCCAGATTACAAACAGCCACCTCATCCGGTGCAGTGTACTCGATGATTTCTGTACAAAGATTCGAAGACTTGATGGTTCCCAAATTCTGTTGATTGGATTTGCTGTTGGCCGCATCCTTGTAGAGCATGTAAGGAGTTCCTGTCTCAATCTGAGATTCAAGGATTTCAAACCAGAGCTCTTGAGCTTTAATGGTTTCTCTTGCCTTGCCCTCCTTCTCATACTTTTCATACAGTCGCTCAAATTCTTCTCCGTGACAATCGGAAAGTCCGGGAGCTTCGTTAGGGCAGAAGAGTGACCATTCCTCGTTTTTCTCCACCCGCTTCATAAATAAATCCGGAATCCAAAGTGCGTAGAACAGGTCTCTAGCCCGCATTTCTTCTTTTCCGTGATTTCTTTTCAGTTCCAAGAAATCCTTGATGTCGGCATGCCAAGGCTCAAGATAGATGGCAAAGCTGCCTTTTCTTTTTCCCCCTCCTTGATCTACATAGCGGGCGGTCATGTCAAAGTTTCTCAGCATCGGCACAATTCCATTCGATACGCCATTGGTGCCTTTGATGTAGCTGCCTTTGGCGCGGACATGATGGATAGAAAGACCGATACCTCCAGCCGATTGGGAGATTTTGGCACACTGCTTCAGTGTGTCATAGATTCCGTCAATGCTGTCATCCTTCATGGTGAGAAGGAAACAGGAGCTAAGCTGAGGTTTTGGAGTGCCTGCATTGAAAAGGGTAGGAGTAGCGTGGGTAAACCACTTTTCAGAAAGCAGGTTGTAGGTCTCAATAGCAGACTCAATATCCTCTCTGTGGATACCCACAGCGACTCTCATCAGCATATGCTGAGGTCTTTCTACCACTTTACCATCCAATCGGATCAGATAGCTTCTTTCGAGTGTTTTGTAGCCAAAGTAATCGTAACCAAAATCCCTCTTGTAATCAATCGCATCATCCAGGCGGGCCGCATTCTTTTTGATGATACCATAGACTTCGGTATCGATCAATTGTGCGTTTTCTCCAGTTTTAGGATTGATGTAAGTGTACAGCCTTTTCATAGTATTGGAAAAGGACTGACTGGTGGTCTTATGAAGGTTGGAGATGGCTATCCGCGCAGCCAGGATTGCATAGTCCGGGTGGCGGACGGTCAGGGAAGCACAAACCTCCGCAGCCAAATTGTCCAGCTCTGAAGTGGTCACTCCATCATACAGGCCATCGATGACCTTCTTCGCCACTTCAATGGGCTGAATGAACTTTGGGTCTAATTCGTAGCAGAGATTTTCTATCCTTGCTGTGATTTTATCGAATCGTACTGATTCTCTTCTTCCGTCTCTTTTGATTACTAACATATACAGGCGATTTTAGGATGGTTGGTGGTAGAAAAGTGGGGTATTAAAAGTCCTCCTCAATGGAGAATCGTGCAGCGCTCTCGGCAGGCTCGGTGGATTTCATTACTCCGGCCTTCTGGTAGTCACCAACTCTTTTTTCAAAGAAGTTGGTCTTACCTTGAAGTGAAATCATTTCCATGAAGTCGAATGGATTGGTACTGTTCCAAACCTTTTCACAGCCCAATTCCATCAATAAGCGATCAGCGACAAATTCAATGTACTGACACATCAAGTCAGCATTCATTCCTATCAGACGTACTGGGAGGGCGTCAGTTACAAACTCTTTTTCTATGGAAACTGCGTCCATGATGATTTCTCGTACGGTCTCCTTGGGAAGTTGATTGACCACATGCTTAGTGTAGAGATGGCAGGCAAAATCACAGTGCAATCCCTCATCCCGTGATATCAACTCATTGGAGAAGGTCAAGCCCGGCATCAGGCCTCTTTTCTTCAGCCAGAAGATAGAGCAGAAAGATCCTGAAAAGAAGATGCCTTCCACCGCAGCAAAAGCAATCAGTCTCTCCTGGAAGTTGCCATTGTCAATCCATCGCAGTGCCCAGTCTGCTTTCTTCTTGACGCAATCAATATGCTCAATGGCATTGAGTAGTTTGTCTCTCTCTGCTGCATCTTTGATATAGGTGTCGATCAAGAGGGAGTAGGTCTCGGAATGGATGTTTTCCATGGCAATCTGGAAGCCATAGAAAAACTTAGCCTCAGTGTACTGGACTTCCGCAACGAAATGCTCAGCGAGATTTTCGTTTACGATACCATCGGAAGCTGCGAAGAAGGCCAAGACATGAGAAATAAAATGTCGCTCTCCGTCGTTCAGGTTTTTCCAATCGGTCAAATCCTGACTCAAATCAATCTCCTCTGCTGTCCAGAAACTTGCCTCAGCTTTTTTATAATACTGCCAAATGTCGGCGTGCTGAATGGGAAATAGGACAAATCTGTTTTTGTTCTCTTGTAAAATGGGTTCTTGCTGCATCTTTCTCTCTGGTTTTATTATAAACAAATGGGCTTCAAACTCTCCTTGGGCTGGGCTGCTGATAGCAAAGGCTGCCTTTTCAGAACAGCCTATGTAACAAATATGTGAAGCAAATTGATAAAAAAAAATCCCTAAACAGGCACTTTAAGGTTATTTTTGACCAAAAGTCAGAAAAATTATAAAAGCTATAAAATCAGATAATTGGGGTTTTTTAGATAAAGAATGAAATCAATCCAAAAGGCTCATAATGGGCGATTGAAATATTTTCAACAAATTCAAAAAAGTTTTCCACAGGAAAATGTGACTAAAATTTTGAACCTAGGTCAATAAATTTTCTTTTTCTCAAAGGGCTTTTTTACCTTTTTACCGGAAATGTCAAGGCCCTCATTTTCAATTGACAAACTTAGAGCATTTTTAATTAGCGGTTGTTTCACTTTAAATGGTAGGGGTGAAATTGGGAGTTTTTTAATCTTTGAATGAAATGCAAATTGCAATTTCTTCCATCATCAACCCAGCTTTTTGTCGATACGCAAAGCCTGCCTTGGGGTGCTTGATTGTCAATCTCGCCGTGTTGAAGTCGGCAGCACCAAAAATACACCTTCTTTTACCTCCGATATTCCATTTTCATTTTTGCACTTTGGTTTTTTGTTCCAAATGTATTCCCTATATTTGCACTCCGATTTCGATAAATCAGTTCTCATGTACGCAATTGTAAACATCGCAGGAAAGCAGTTCAAAGTAACAAAAGATCAGTTCGTCTACGCTCCCAAGCTGGATGGCGAAACTGGCGCTTCCGTGGAATTTGACCAGGTCTTGTTGGCTGAAGCTGACGGCGCTGTGTCTGTAGGCGCTCCCACTCTTGCAGGAGCCAAGGTATCCGGGAAAATCCTGGATCATGTCAAAGGTGACAAAGTGATTGTCTTCAAAAAGAAGCGTAGAAAAGGCTACAAGAAGAAGAACGGTCACAGACAAGACTTCACCAAAGTATTGATCGAAAACATTTCACTCTGATATTTTCCTCAGGAAAATTCATAAACGTACAAAACCATGGCACACAAAAAAGGTGTAGGTAGTTCCAAGAACGGTCGTGAATCACATTCCAAAAGATTGGGTGTGAAGAAATTTGGCGGTGAAGTAGTTATCGCCGGAAACATTATTGTAAGACAAAGAGGTACCAAGCATCACGCAGGACTCAATGTAGGCGTGGGCAAAGACCATACGTTGTTCGCTCTTTCTGACGGAGTGGTAGCATTCAAGAAGAAAGCAGATGGCAAGTCTTACGTAAGCGTAGTGCCTTCTTAAGCTTAAGACCTACCTCAACAAAACGCTAAACCTCTTCCAACGAAGAGGTTTTTTTTTTGCCCTTTTCAGACTTTTATCACCTTTGGTCAAGAAAAAAGTGATTTTTCCATGATTCCTCCTAACTTTTGAATTGAATCAATACCAACCAACCTTAGATGAAAAAGATTACTAGATTTTCCTGGTCGGGACTTGTCTTGCTCCTGACTCTTGCCGGGAATCTGCTTTTTGCGCAGCAAGTCCCGGATACTAAAGTGTATGATGCCGTGCAATGGCGCCTGATTGGTCCCTTCCGGGGAGGAAGAGCCGATGGGGTGACCGGAGTGAATGGCAGTGACAAGACCTATTACTTTGCTTCCACCGGAGGCGGAATCTGGAAAACCACCAATGCAGGACAAACCTGGAAATCCGTATCCGACGGTTTCTTTGGCGGCTCTATGGGAGCTGTCGCAGTAGCCGAAAGCGATACTTCCGTCGTTTATGCCGGAGGAGGAGAGAAAACCGTCCGGGGTAATGTCTCTTTTGGCTATGGCATGTGGAAAAGCACCGATGCCGGAAAAACCTGGTCTCGGGCCGGCTTGGAAAAAAGTAGGTTTATCTCCCGACTTCGTATACATCCCACCAATCCGGATGTGGTTTACGCAGCAGTATTGGGGGATATTTTCCAGCCAACTGACCTACGTGGTGTCTATAAAACGACCGATGGTGGAAAGAACTGGGAGAAAATCCTGTACACCAACGAGCAATCCGGTGCGGTGGATTTGATCCTCGACCCAAACAATCCAGAGACGATCTATGCCACGACCTGGGAAATCAAACGAACTCCATATAGCCTCGAAAGTGGTGGTCCGGGTTCCAAAATGTTTAAATCCACCGATGGGGGTAAAAATTGGGAAGAGCTGTCTGCCAAAGAAACTTTCCCGAAAGGGGTGCTGGGAATCATGGGAATCACCGTTTCTCCCAAAAACTCCAACCGACTCTATGCCATCATCGAAAATGACAACGGAGGAGTCTTTACTTCCAAAGATGCCGGGCAAACCTGGGAGAAAGTCAATGAAGACCGAAGCCTTCGTCAGCGGGCTTGGTACTACTCCAGGATCTACGCCGATACCCAGGATGAGGAGACCGTCTATGTGCTCAATGTGAGCTATCACAAATCCACCGATGGAGGCAAAACTTTTAAAGGCGCCAATGCTCCTCATGGAGATCACCACGACCTTTGGATCGATCCGGCAAACAATCAGCGGATGATAATTGCAGACGATGGCGGAGCTCAAGTATCTGAAGATGGGGGAGAAAATTGGTCGACCTACATGAATCAGCCTACTTCCCAGTTTTATCGGGTGACTACCGACAATAGCTTCCCCTATCGAATCTACGGCGCGCAGCAGGATAATTCTACCGTCCGAATCCGTCACCGAAATGATGGAGGAGCGATCACCGAATCCGATTGGGAACCAACGGCAGGAGGTGAGTCCGGCTGGATTGCGCCGGATCCTTTGGATAATGATATCGTCTACGGTGGTTCGTATGGAGGTCTATTGACCCGAGAGAATCACCGCAACGGAACTTCCCGTACCGTCAATGTATGGCCGGATAATCCGATGGGTCATGGTGCAGAGGGAATGAAATATCGTTTCCAATGGAATTTCCCGATCTTCTTTTCTCCTCATGATCCCAAGCTACTCTACACGACTAGTAATCAGTTTCACCGCTCGACCAACGAAGGCCAAAGCTGGGAGGTCTTTTCTCCTGACCTAACCCGAAATGACAAGAGCAAACTCGGACCTTCCGGAGGACCGATTACCAAAGACAATACCTCTGTTGAATACTATGCAACCATCTTTACCGCGGCAGAGTCTCCGGTGAAGCAGGGTGTCATCTGGGCGGGTTCGGATGATGGCTTGGTGCATGTGACCACAGACAATGGTAAAACCTGGCAAAACGTAACCCCTTCCGATATGCCCGAGTGGCTTCAGATCAACTCTATTGAAGCCAGTCCTTTCGATCCTGGAGAAGCATATTTCGCAGCTACTGGATACAAAATGGGGAATTACCAGCCTTACCTCTACAAGACCACCGATTATGGAATAACCTGGACCAAGATCGTTTCAGGCATCGATCCGGAGCACTTTACCCGCGTGTTGCGAGCAGATCCTGTGAAAAGAGGAATGCTTTATGCAGGAACGGAAACAGGCATGTATTATTCCAAGGACGATGGTGCAAGCTGGCATTCTTTACAATTGAACCTGCCGATCGTGCCGATTACGGATTTGACCATCAAGGAAAACAACCTGATTGCGGCAACGCAGGGAAGATCATTCTGGATTATCGATGATCTGACCGTCCTCCATCAAGCTGAGCCAGGAATTGAAAACAAGGCATTTCACCTTTACAAGCCACAGGATTCTTACCGAATCGATGGGGTGAAGCGAAGCAGCCTCACCAATGGTTCCAACCGTCCGGGTGGAGTGTTGGTCTATTATTTCCTGAAAGAAAAGCCGAAGGACGAATTGAAAATCGAATTTTTCAATGAGAAAAATGAGCGTATCCGATGGTTCTCCACCAAAGGAGTGAATGGAGATACTTTGAAAGTCAAAGAAGGTGCGGGTGAATTCAATTGGAACCTGAGAGCAGAAAATGCCGAAGGTTTCGACGGACTGATTATGTGGGCTGCCAACCTACGTGGGCCTAAAGTAGTTCCGGGAACTTATAAAGTGAAAATGACCGTGGATGGCCAAGCGCAGGAGCAAAGCTTTAAAGTCTTGGCGGACCCTCGCTACGAATCCACACAGGCCGAATTGGAAGAGCAATTTGCCTACTTAATGGCTGTGCGGGATAAAATCACAGAAACCCATCAGACCATCAAGTTGATCCGGGCGTATCGATCCGAGTTGGATTCCCTTTCTACCAAACCTGATAATCTCGAATCCATCAAAGCCGAAATGCAGGAAATCGAGGAGACCCTCTATCAGACCAAAAACCGAAGTGGTCAGGATCCCCTCAACTTTCCGATCCGACTGAACAATAAGCTGGCTCACTTGAGTAGTGTGGTGGGGAATGGGGACTACAAGCCAACCGATCAATCCGAAGCGGTAAGAAAAGAGCTGACCGAGCAGATCGATGTGCAGCTGACCCGATTCCGAAAACTGGAACGGGAGCAGATTTCCCGACTGCTTAATATCGAGGAAATGAAAACCAAATTAGAAATCAAGAAGTAATGCAAAAGGCCTTCAGATCACTCTGAAGGCCTTTTTTGGACCTTTGAGGTTTTCAAAACATCCAAAGGTATTTTTCTTTATTTTTTTTTCTTCCTAAAACAACCTAAACCCTCCTACTTGTAGTCTATACTTTGCACCTCTAAGGTTCAATTGGTCGCTGGGCGAAATTCGCAATCCCCATAATATCCTTACCGTCCGGATAGCCATCGGGATGCAATTGGCTTTATTTTGTCACCTCTCGAATCGCAAGCCAATTATAAATTTGTATGGATTGGAAGGTGTAGTTACAAACATACGCCTGGTCAACGCCACTTTCAAATTCTTCATCAAACTACACTGAGTGGGGGTAGGGGCCAAAAAGAGTCAATAAATAGAAAATGGAATTGATTAATATGATTATCCGCAATGATACCCGTAGATCAAAATGGCCTCGACTTCGCTCGGCCTCCGGGTTTGGAGTTAATTATGGAAGGGGAGAAAAAAGGGGCTGCGCCCTTTTTTTCTCCCCTCCCCAACCTAGAAAACAAGCGGTCACCGAGCAAAGTCGAGGTGAAACCATATAAAATTCGGTAACTGCAGGATTGCGGATAATAGGATTGATTAATATTAAAACAATCTAATCTTCTAATCTAAGCCTAGAATCTGTTCTTCAGACCAAGTTTCAATTGGGTGACGGGTGGGTCAGAGACAGTCTTTGGGATACAATTTTACATTACCAATTTTCTCATTCCAACCTTATTCTGGGGAATTATCCACTCTGCTAATAGGAATTGCTGGAGAATTTTATATTCCTTTAGAGTATTTTCTGAGGCTTTGCAATAATATCGGATATTAATTTGTCTTTTTTATAAAGACAAAAATATAAATATTGTCATTTTTAGATCCATTTATTTAAATTTAAAGTATGAAAGAAGTGTTGAAAGATATACTGATAGAAAATTCCTCTCGGCAACTTACCGAAGACTTGGTGCCAAGAGACACCAAGTTGTATTTGGACTTGCCCAAAATGCAAGCGGTCCTCGGACCACGTCGAGTAGGGAAGACTTCGGCCATGTTCCTATACATGCAGGAGCTTTCTGCTTCTAAAGGGGTTAGTCTTACCCAAATGATCTATTTCAATTTTGAGGACGAAAGGGTACACTTGCTTCCAGAACATCTTGATCAAATCCTTCAAGCTTGGAGGGAGTTACATCCTGGGTTACAGTTGAGCGAGTGCTACTTCTTTTTTGATGAGGTTCAAGCCGCTGTGGGATGGGAAAGATTTCTCAATCGTATCAGTGAAACCTACACCAAAAAAATATGCTTCACGGGTAGTAACAGCCGACTTTTGCATACAGAAATCAATACAGTGCTCAGAGGAAGAAGTATTGCCCTGGAGATTTTCCCCCTTTCTTTTCAGGAGTTTTGCAGGTTTTACAGGCATAAGCCTTCGGTCTTTGGTCCGGAGAAAAGCACCACGGAGGTTTATTTCAAAAAGTACCTCTTCCAGGGAGGCTATCCGGAGCTCACACGCCTGACTGAGCCCAGCCTGCAAATAGCCTATCTTCAGGAATACTACAATACCATGCTGCTACGGGACATTGTCGAATACCGTCAGCTGTCGAATTTCCAATATTTGAGGTCTCTTTTTCGATTGGTGGCAGGAAGTGTGGGTCAGCCTGTATCGGTAAGGAGGTATTTCAATCACCTCAAATCCATGGGATATTCCGTGGGTTTGAACACCGTGTATGAAGTATTGAACTATGCAGAAGATGCTTATCTATTCAAGCGGATCGGACGATTTGACCATTCTCCGGGAAAGTCAGAAAAGTCTGACAAGAAGGCCTATTGGCTGGATAACGGACTTTTAAACGCATTGGTTGGCATACAGCCTGAGCGAAACGGAGTGTTGTTGGAGAATCTGGTCTTTCAGCAACTCTACCGTCGCTATGGCTCCATCTATCAGCAAAGGATATTCTACTATTCAGACCAGTCGCACGAATGTGATTTTGTGGTTTTGCAGGAAAACGAAGAGCCACTTCCGATACAGGTGACTTGGTCCATGGAACAGCTGCATACAAGAGATCGGGAAATCAAGGGTGTCCTCAAGACATGCGCTTACGCAAAAGTAAAAAAGGGCCTCATTCTCACATTTGGTGAGTCCGAAACCTTGGAATTTGATGGGGTCAAGGTCGATATCATTCCTGTCTGGAGATGGCTTCTCGAGGAAGTATAGTTAAAAACATACGCCTGGTCAAGGCCACTTTTAAAATCTTCATCAAACTACACTGGGTGGGGATTTTTTTTAAATGTTGGCATTTTCAAAAGCTTGAGGGTTTAAACTCGAAACTTTTGATTAGTATATGTGGATTTAAAAGGATTTTACTTCAATTTATCTTATAAATCAGGTGAAAAATACTCTTAACAATGGAAGAATAATTAATTTAAATTAATCTTTAATTTATATATTTTTAATTGGCTTTTATTCAAGTTTGTGTTAAGATTTTCAGGGATCCACAGTTCCCCATTTTTTATCATTATTTTATTTATATCTAATCCGTTAGGTGTAAAATCAGCTAAAGTATTTCCAATAGAATCTATAACTGCCATTTTGTTAGGATAGTCTTTCTTCATTTTTCTCATAAATTCAATTAATTCTTCTGTTGATTTGGACCTTATTTTTTCGTTTACATTAATGGGGTCATATCCGGGAAAATATGTGATTAAAAAATGTTTATTAATTTTTTGGATGGATAGAATTTTTCCTGATGATAAGGGATGGTTTATGGATCTGAGTGTTGAAGCATAGTTATCATATCCCTCAAAATTTCGATATGCTTTTAGTTGAATAGGAGTATTTTTTAAGAGTTTATTTGGGTGACCTTTTTTAAAGGTGTATATATTGGGTTCTATTCCAAATATAATATGAATTTCATCTTTTTCAACCGTAAAAACTGGGAGCCAATCTCCTTTAATATAATATTTATCATTTCTAAAAATGCTTATGTTGGGGATTTTAATTAATGGTTTTGATTCACCATTTGCTATATTTATGCTTTCTAAAACACATATGTTTTCGAATTTCGATAAGTCTTTATTGTTAAGGTTTACGATATCTCTATTCCATAGAATCAAATTATTTTCAGATATATCGAAATAGGTTGATTTTGAAATTTGTTCAATTAAGTTTTTGGGCATTATAAAGGTACTAATTGATGTCCCTGTAAAGGAATAATTTATTAATCCTTTTGGGCCAATTGCTGATATGGATTGATCAGCTTGAAATGCAAATGGAATCAAGATATCCTCAAAAAGGAAATTTGTCTCTTTAGTTAAGGGAAATGTGTTTTTGGTATTTCCTTTAAAATCCATTAATAGGATTTTAGGTGATGAATCGGATTTATCCAAAAAAAGGACTTTTTCAGAATTTAAATCCAAATCTTGAAAAATTAAGGTAGGAGAAATTGGAACCTGAATGCTGTCTATTTTTTCAAAACCTCCAATTTCTTCAAATTTCTTTTCTGTTTTTGAGCATGAGAATACGATCAAAATTATTTGAAAAATGAGTAAATTTCTCATAATAACTATTAATTTATAATTTGTGCTAAATTTTTTAACGAAAATAGCAATTAAATTTACCTTAAATTTTATAATATTTTGGTAATCTTCTATTGTTTTCTAAATTAGTGAATGTTTTTGTTGGTCCATTTCTCCTTCAATATGTTACTGTTAAATCATAATCGGTTTTATTTTAGAATTCTTCTTTTATTCTCCTTGTTTACCGGATATTCTTGTAAAAAGGTGGAGCAAATTAGAAAAAATCAAATGATGAGTTCATTTGATCTGATAAAAGAGAAGGAATTTCTTATTCATTCTATTACTTCTGTTGAATTATTGGATTATTTCCCTAAAGAGAAATTGTATTTAGGATATTCCAATACCAACCGTGGCAAAGAGATACTTCTAGTGGATGAAAATGGAAAGGTAATTATTAGTGAGAATATGCAAGGCGAGGGACCTGAACAACATTCTTCGAATTTTTCTAGTATTGGTTTTTCAGATGAAGGAAATATTTGGGTAATGACAAGTGTTGAAGTTTTGCTATATGATCGTAATTTGAAGCTCATTGATCGTTTTAAATATCAGCCCATTGATATTTTATATTTATATTCCTTGGCGAAGAAATTTTCCTATTTCAATTTAGATTCATTCCAAAATCAAATCACCTTTGCTACCATTCCATCTGGCACAAGTAGATTTAACCCCCTAAGTGGAAATAATTTTGATCAATTAATGCTATTTGAACTATACGATCGAAAGAGTTCGACCCTAAGGCAATTTTCTCCTCTTTCTGAGCGTCAGGTAACCAAGGAATTCCTTGGTTTAGTTGGAGGGTTTTATTCCCCTGTTTATGACGTCAATTCTAAATCATCCAAACTTATTCTTACAAGCTCTTTCGATAATCAAATAACCATTCATGATTTATCTGAAGGAATGGCTTTTATAAGGATTCCAATTCTTTATGAGGACCCCAATTCCTTGCCTTTTCCTAATAAATTAAAGCCTGAAGATTTATTCCAAACCCCCGAAGGGTGGTTATTATCCCCTAAAAACCAGAGCATTCATCAGTTGGATGATGATTTATTCGTGTTAGAGTATTTATCGGGTGTTACTATTAATCCGTTCAAAAAGAATCAACCGGAAATTGATGAAAATCCAACTCAGAATCGATTAATTCTTTTTAATTATAATGATCAGCTTAGTAAGGATATTCTTATTCCTGAACGGGGAGTTTTAATGACAACCTTACCAGGAAATCGTCTTCTCGTCAAATCCGTAGATCCAAAAAGAGAAGACGATTTTACCCGATATCTTGTCTATAGAATAGAAGAGGATGCTTCATTTTCTAATTGAATCCCTACCATTTTTTTGGTGTTTCTATCCAATATTAGTTGCAGGAACAATACATTGGACTAGAACCAACTCCTTGGAGGCAGCCTACGCTGCAATTAGGGACACTATGTTGAATTGATCCACCGCCTGAAAGTGAACAAGTAATATAGCAAGGACCATTTCCAGTTCCATATCCGCCTGAAATTTTTTTCATTTGACTTCGCCCGAGTACTTCTTCTGAAGAGAGTCTGAGCATTTCTAAGCTTAATTTTTTCATTTTACTTATTTGTTTTGTGTAAGAATCTTGATCGGCACTTCCGATCATAAGATCCTAATTTAGTTGGTAATCAAGCGAATACCTATACCCTATTTACTAAGTTTCAGTAAATATTTACTAAATTAGCTGTTCCTGATTCCTCTAAGATGGATCCCTCCGCTGTAGGCTTAGAATTACCTAACGATTTGTTCATTGCATTTCAAAAAGGATTGCTGAACATCAGAAACCCCGGTTCATCGTCAAAAGAAACTGCTAGGTAAAAAGTCGACTCTCTGAGGAACATTTTCTTGGGTTTGATTTTGATTCCTTCCAATTGAGTCTCCCGCGTCAAGGTTAAGTTCAGATCATATTCAAATAAGTAGGTATCATAAGAAGTACCATCCGATACCAGTCGATAGCCAAGTCTATAGAGCTTTTGATTCTTTTCATCCACTACCGGTCGGAGAAAGTTCATCTGCTTTTCTAATTCCTTTTTAAACTCCTTTTCTTCAGTTTCATTTTTGGCTCTGAATATTTCCTCCACCGGCACCAGATCTTCGAAAAATTTTGAGCTCTTAGGCTTGGTTTTTACCGTATCTCCATTATACAGGTATGAGGTCATATTAGGTAGGCCTCTGTTTACCACCAGAATACCGCCTGGGAAATCATTGATAACAAAAGAAGGGGAAGAATAGAACGTAAAGGATTTGACCTGAGTCGTCACTGACGAATTTTTCCGCAATTCCACGAATGGGATATCTCTCAAAAGAAAGGAGTCGCTTTTTGGATTATAGGAAAGCACCTGAGATTCGATAGTGCCTATTTCTCCCGTAGTGAAGTGGAATTGATCATCTTTATATAGAAACCCTAAGTTCGAAAATTTTTTGGCTAATTCAGGATAAAAATAAAATAAGTGATCTACCCGTATTTTATCCAATACTTTTCCTTCTAAATTGAAAAAACAGAAAACATTGTCACCTTGAGCGATAAAGTTTTGGTCATCCAATCGCTGAAAGTCTATCAGCCAGTTTCCAATACCATCAGGACCTTCGGAAGGCATTTCCAATTTTGATAGAAGCTTTTTAGTTTTTAAATCCAGTGTGTATAAAAGTCTTTTCTCAAGATTGAAAATAAAATAGGAAGACGCATCGTCAGACATGTCTGAAGAAATTAAAAATTCTCCATCTTCTCCGAGATCGATGATTTCATTTTCAGAATAAAAAATCAGGGTGTCAATCTTGGATGAGTCTTTTGTTAAAGGAAAAGCGGATTTTTCTCCGCATGAGTAGAGCATTCCTAAAAAAAAGAGGGGAAAAACAAAAAATTTTTTCATAATTGGAAATTACTCGTACCTATTTATCTTGAGGAAGATTGATGGTTAAGTTATTTATTTCTGTATCAGCTCCTCAAGAAAAACCCGAATTTCATCAGAATTTGGACTAGGAGCATAGGGATGAATTAGTTTTCCTTCTTGATCAAAAAAAAGATAGCGAGGTATGACATCCACTTTCAGCTTTTCAAGAAACATGGATTCCTCTAAATTCTGTACAATAAAAGAACGATTTGGAATAGCGATTTGGTATTTTTCAACCACATCTTCCCAGTATTTGTGGTTTTTGTCAATGGATAAGTAAATTACTTCAAACTCCCTTTCCTTATACTTATCATGCAAAGCGATGGACGCTGGAAATGATTGGATACAAGGGATGCACCATGCCGCCCAAAAATCAATGTATAGGTATTTTCCTTTTTTTTGGACTAAGAGCTCTTCAAGCGTAGTCGTGGATTTACCAAGCCCCATAAGATCTAGATCCGGCCGCTGATTTTTCAACGCTTCAAAAGACGTCCTGAGAAATTTAGCTTGTGCCTGATTAGCTAGACTATTTTCATAGCTTGTCAACCAATTCGCTGCTTCTTCAAAAGGAAGATAGGGAAGTGTCTGGTTTAAATAGCTGAATAACATTTGTTTGCCGAAAGGGGTAGAGGCATTGGTAACAAAGGGGGAACTTTTTGAGGGAATGGGATGGTGAAGCAGCTCATAGCTAAGCAGGAAATCAGCGAAGTCGTGCAGGTAAATTGTTTGGACGCCTTCCTGGGTATCCCATTCCGATCCAAGAAATAATCGAAAGGCTCCTCTTGCATCAAATGCCCCATCCTCCTCCCCAAAACAGTTCAATTTATTTAGTTCAAAACGGGCTTTTGAAGTGTAAAACTCAGCCAAACTTGGTGAAATGGATTTTTCAGTCCTCAAGGAATCGATCCAAGACAGCTCCAAATTCAAGCTTTCTACCGCCTCTTTGCGGTATTGCTTGAGTTCCTCCTTTAGCTCTACTGGCATAAACGAGGCATAATTCGATTTCCATAATAAGTAAAAATCTTGAAGTTTTGTGTAGGTAGATTGGTAAAGATCTCGATTCCTAAGGAGTTCCAAATTGGTTTCATATGAGGAGGTTCTTCTATTGACCGTTTCCATCCAAATGTTTTGTTCATTTAGTTTTATTAGTACCGTATCTCCCTTTTGGAATAGGTAGCTGAAACGATTCTGGCTATTTTCTTGATATACTAGCTCTAAAAAGCCTCTTTTTGTTTTGATTATCCCATAGTGACTAAGGGAATCTCCTGAAAATTCTATTTTCGCAGAAAATAGCTCATCATCAATGTACATAAATGAGCCTTTACGCTTTGCCAAAAAATCACCAACCATGCTATCTTCTAGCATCAGAACGATTTGATCTTTTTGTTCTTCTTGATTACTACTCTGAAGTGCGGAATCACAAGAAAATAGGAATAGGATTCCAAGGACTATAAAGATCGGTCGGTTAAATTTTGCTTGGTGATTTGTATCAGTCCCTTCCATTTTCCTTAAACTGGTCTTCTAGTTTTTTATGTCTTTCTAGACTTTTGAGGATGGCAGAATCTAAGGGAAAAGCTTTGGACAACTTATTGATTTTCCAGAACTCTTGCTCATAGGTAAAGGCGTTTGATGGCAATATTTCATCCCTTTCTATAATTTCACGACTTTTGAGCTTTTTGAAATTTTCGGTTTTTATTTCATCAAACCACAAGGTAGATATATCCATTTGGTGACTGCCCACATTCCGATTGATAAACCGAAGTACTTTATGGACCAATTTTTCAGGGTAGTATTTATCCTGAATTTTTCGATATTTCATTAGAAATTGCTCATATAATTCCCGTTCAGGATCCAGGTAACGAGTCACTTGAAACTCTACCACTGCATAGTCACTGCTATTGACTTTTATATAAGTAGTCCCTAGAGGAGGGTCAGTAGTCCCGTAGGCAATGGTGAAAATAGTATCATTATCCACTAGCTCGTACCCAAGGAATTCTTGATAGATGGGTAATTCCACAATGCCAAAAAACTCATTCAAATACCCATTACTATTAAATGGGCTTTCGTCCAAATAACTTTTCCTAATAAAGTTGTCTTCGTATAATCGAATGATTGGGTTGCTTGGCACTTTATTTTTCTCTTCAAAAGCGTAAGAATCTTCCTGTGCTTTCAATAGTAAGAGAAAAGTTGAGTCTATTTCCGAAAAATCGCCACTCTCTCTGTAATGCTCGATTTTAATTTTGGCTCCTTTTACTTCTTTTGTATATCCAACATCCTCCACTACTACTTGAGCTTCTGTCAGATGGGTAAACTCCTCGTAATTAGTGGATAACTTTCTGAATAAGCCCGTCATTTGGTGCCTTTTCTCAGGATAATTCTTTGGGATATTTTGTGCTATTTTTTGAAAGAAGTCTTTGAGGTAATCCTTTTCTGGTTTTACTGTAATTTCATCCAATACGATGGTTTTACTTTGCAATGTGATATTCGTCGGATTATTTTTGAGGCTTTTTATTGCCATTTGCGCTTTGGTGTAGCTAAGATGAGATACTATCAGCGTATCAATTTTTAAGCTCTCAGGAAAACGTAGCTTAAAGAATCCTTCGGAATCAGATAGACAATTGAAATCCGGATAGTTTTTTAGAAAAATATAGGCATTGGGGACTGGAGAATTTCCATCTCGGATGGTTCCAGAAATATGATTTTGCCCTGCCTTATTCTGAGAAAAGAGTAAAGTGGAAGAAAAAAATGAAATAATAAAAGCAATGACATATTTCATCTCTTATTGCAGAATTTCGTGGTTAAATTGAACCCCTGATTACCTCTAGCAAGCTGGCCTTCGGTAGGAGGATAGTAAGTGTTCTTCTTATATATTTAAGATATTTCTTTGGAAGATGCCTGTATAATATTGGATTTCTAAGGACTACTTTCTTGGTGAACTAGGAGCAAGGCCCCTAGTTCAAAATTCTCCCAATTAATAACTATACCAACCTGTGCTGCATCCTTGCATGCTATACCCCGCTGAGGTCACTGCATTCCAATAATTTGCGCCTCCCGAATTATTGCATCCGTTGCTTGTCCAGCCATAAGCCCAGCCCGAATAAGCACCTCCAGAAAGTTGATTACAGGATCTAATCATATACATGGTAGCACAATAGCTCATTCCATACCCCCCAGTAATCTTCTTCATCTGACTTCTTTCCAAGACTTCGTCGGTGCTGAGTCGTAGCATTTCTAAATTTAACTTTTTCATTTGTTTGTTTGTTTGTTAGTTTTGTTTAAGAATCTTGACCGGTACTTCCGGTCATTATATTTAAAATTATTTACTTAATTAGCTAATGCCTAGTAAGATATTTCTAATTTTCAGTAAGTTTTTACTGAATTAGGTAATCCTTTCCACTTAGATGGATCACCCCGCTGTAGGCTAAAAACCGTATCTCTTCATCCAATAAATCCATAACCTGATCTTTGTTTGCTAGCTGAAAAAAAGAACATACCTTTTCGGATAAATCAGTCATTTGAATAAAGCTGTCCTCTGAAAGGACTGATAAAAGATAGGAGGCAATGGGGCCTACTAGGTATTCTATTATTTCTGTATGGTGCTGATCCCAAAGTAATAAGGTTTGATAGAAATGGGGAGGAGGCAGTAGGTTTTCCTCTATTGAATTCATTTTAATTTGGGTAAATAAAACAGAGTTTTGAGACCAATCCCATTCTGAAATGATGGTTTTGCAATTGGCTGCCAATTTTAGCTCGGCCTTTTCTTGCCAGTTAGGATCCTTCAAAGCTTCATTGGCCAATTGAATGGCAGAAAACGCTTTCTCCTCTTCGAGTTTGTATTGAAGGAGGGATCTGATTAGTCTAAGCTTTTCTTCTTCAAACTCATAAACATCGTTTAGTATTCTTTTCCAAGGGGTGATATTGGAGATGCTTTCCAGATAGTCTTTAAATTCCTGAATTGTGAATTTTGTTCTATCCCAGGCAATTCCCTCTTTTTCACAAATGGCGGTTAGCATTCGATCAGTTCTATAAAATTGTTCCTTTTCAGATTTTGCTAAATAGTCCTTTGAATAGGATGAAATTTTATCATAGGGATCTTTTTTGCTTACAGGATGAGTTTTTTCTGAGTGTGATTTTTGGTCTGATTCGAAGAGATCAGAAATTCTCCGATAATAATCCGGATAATCAAGCCGTAATCGATGGGCTAGCTGGTCACAAACCCACCCATTTTTCTTATAATCTCCTAAGGTATGGATATAGGAAGATTTGGTTGGTAAGTGATGAAAATTCCCAAATACTTCCATGTAAGAGGGGTCGTAAACAGGATCCAACAGGTAGTTTACCTCAATCCCTTGATCATTACTCAGGCAATGGAAAATATACTGCTCAACTAGCTGGTTAAAATCCCTAATTTGCATTGGGTTTAAGGCTTTAATCTGGTCTTGGTTAACAGTTATAAATTGCTCGACCATTTGAAAATAGTCTTTAAAAAACGCGTGATTTTTCCCTCCAAGAATCCCCGCATTACTGGCCTGAATTTCCTTTTTCTTATCTATTTGTTCTTTAATTGGCTTTGGAACAAATGGAAAAGTATTCCCTACAAGTCCGACCAACTCTTTATAATAATCAAAATCTTGCTCGATATTCTGGGCAATCAGTTGGCTAGAAAGAAGTTCACTAGGAAATGGGGCATAAACATATACGTCTCCGTCAACATTGAGGAAAGGTTCCTCATGTAAGGTATAGGAGTAGATTTTTTTCATCACCCATAAGACGGGAATCTCACCTAAGTCCAAATCATCCAATTCAATTCTCACCTTTTTATAAGGTAAGTTCAACTGGTCAATCAGTAACTCTTTCCCTTTTTTGTCAGTGATCAATTCTAGATTTTCATAAAATTGACGAAGCTGTAAGCAACTCAGCGCCCAACTCATCAAATGATACGGAGCACTGCACCACCCAAAACTATCTTTCAAGGGGTCTTTTCCCTCATCAATCCAAAATGTGTGAACAATCTTCATCTAGTACACCATTATTGACCTGAACTTGAAAAATAGGCGCTCTGCCACACTCAGTTCTTCGGTGATGATTTCAGCATTTCCCAAGAGTTCTTGGGTAAATGGAATTTCCCTTTTGAAAGAAGTCAGGGTTCCTTCGGGTAGCGTGGCATATACCAAATAGTTGAACTCTTCATCCGGAGACACCGAAATGCTTGAAATCCTCCCGATCAAAGCCCCATATTCTTGAAATGGATAATTGTCCAATTTGATCAAGACTTTTTGGTCCATGCTCACTTTTCCGGCATTTTGAGCCGCTATTTTCATTGCACCCATCAGTGCTGATTTATTGTCCGGTAATACGGTAAACACTAGTTCCCCTGAATTGACTTGCTGATTGGCACCCCATACTTTTTGGAAGCTGACTACTCCATCAATGGAAGATTTCATCAGATACAAATATTCCCAATCCCGTAAACTCCGCTTTAATCCTTGGTAGGATTGGATCAGGGCTTTCATAGACCTCGCTTCCTCTTCTTCCCGATTGATGTTGGTGTTTTTAATCGTTTGATTTGCCGTGTTCAGTGTTTCCTGCAATTGAGAAATGGATATGGCCATTTGGTTGACCTGTTCTTCCATCTGCAAATATTCCATTTCACGGGATTCAAAATCCTTGTCTGCAATGACCCCATCCTGATGGAGGTTTCTGTTACGCTCGTAGTCGATTTTGGCTAAGGAAAGTCTTCTGCTAAGTAATTCTTTTTGGGATTGCTGACTGCTGATCCGTTTTTTGATTTCCTCTATGGATGCTTTGGTGCCCTCCAACTGTCCTGCAAAGGGCTGTAACTCCCTGATCAATCGATACTCCAAATAATTCCTTTCGAATTCCAAAAACGATAATCCCACCTCCCCTAAAACCAACTCGGCAAGTAATTCAACAGGAAATAAAAAATCATTTTCCTTACCAAAGGGCTCTTTTTCTAAGGTAGTTTTCAGAAACAGAACATCTTCCAACCTAGCTGTACTCTTGATACCCGCTAAGGGCTGTCCGATTTTTACCTGATCTCCATTTTTGATAAAAAGGTGCTCTATCTGTCCAGTAACACGGGCAGCTATACGTTCTGTTGGGTCGGCAGTAGTGACCAATACTTTAGCTTCTACAAAATCAGGATATCGGATCAAAAAGGATAATCCTATTAAAAGAGAAAGGAGGATGAATATCAATGTAATGCCCCATCGAATCAACCAAGCCGGGGGCCGGGAAATAATCTCCTGGACTTCTTCAGACCGAAGGTTAAGATTATCGTTTTGGCTAATTACAGGCATGATCAGTTTGAGATAATTTTTTCCAATTCCAACTGATTTTTCACCAGGTCATAATAGATGCCTTTGGCGTGAACCAATTCTACATGGGGCCCTTGTTCAACAATTTTACCCCGATCGATTACAATGATCTGATCCGCATTACGGACCGTACTCAATCGGTGGGCAATGATAAAAACCGTTTTGCCCTGCATAAACTTTTGGAGATTTTCCATGACCTGGCGTTCATTTTTTGCGTCCAAAGCCGAGGTAGCTTCGTCAAAAAAGAGCATAGCCGGATTTTTGTATATAGCCCGGGCAATAAATAGGCGTTGCTTCTGCCCTGTACTCATTCCCACTCCTTCATTGCCAATTTTGGTATTGAACCCAAGCGGTAAAGACTGGATAAATTCCAGGATATTGGCGATACGAGCAGCTTCTAGCAACCTTTCCTGATCAATGAAATCTTGACCCACTGCGATATTTGCTGCTATGGTATCGTTGAATACATAGCCTTCCTGCATCACCACCCCGCACTGTTCCCTCCAACTTTTTGGGCTGACAGTTTTAAGGTCATGCTTACCATAGCGGATTTCCCCAGAGCTCGGCTCATAGAATTTAAGCAATAGCTTCATTAAAGTGGTCTTGCCGCTACCGCTTGCACCAACTATCGCCGTGACTTTTTTCGGCTGGATGTGTAGGTTAATCCCGGTAAGAACTGCCTCATCAGCACCTACATAGCGAAAGGACAGGTTTTTTGCTTCCATGGTCTCACTAGGTTCAACTGTTCTGACCAACTGTGCCTTCACACTTTCCTCATCTTCCTTATCATGGATTTCATTAAGTCGCTCCAAGCTGATTGTTGCATCTTGGAACGATCGGACAAACCCTACCAATTCATTAATGGGGCCATTCAACTGTCCGATGATGTATTGAAGAGCGAGCATCATCCCCAAGGTCAGGTTTCCTTCGATCACGAGCATGGCAGAAGTAAAAGTGATCAGGATATTTTTGAGTTCGTTGATCACGGATGAGCCTACCTGCTGGGTCTGCTCTAGTGATAAGGATTGAATGGATACCTGAAACAATCTGGCTTGTACAAATTCCCAACTCCACCGCTTTTGGGTTTCGGCATTGTGCATTTTGATTTCCTGCATGCCATTGATGAGCTCAATCACAGTGCTTTGTTCCTGACTCAACTGAGCAAACCGCTTGTAATCGAGTTCTCTGCGTCGCTTCATAAAAAACAAGACCCAAACAAGGTATAGCACACTACCGCCAAGAAAGATCAAAAAAATAGTAATGCTGTAATAGACCAAAACAGCGCCAAAAACGATTAAATTGAAGAAAGAAAATAGGGTGTTGAGTGTGGTTCCAGTCAAAAGGTTCTCAATCCTGCGATGATCGCCTATTTGCTGCATGATATCCCCGGTCATCCGAGTATCAAAGTAAGAAATGGGCAGGTTCATCAGCTTGATGAAAAAGTCAGAAACCAAAGAAATATTAATCCTAGTCGTCAGGTGAAGTAAAATCCAGCTTCGAGTTACTTCCACACTCATTCTGCCTAAAAACAGCATAATCTGTGCAAAGAGAACCAAGTAAATAAAATTGATGTCCTGATTTTGGATTCCCACATCCACAATGCTTTGCGTCAGGAAAGGAAAAATCAGCTGCAACAAACTACCTACCAGCAGGCCTATGCCCAACTGAGCAATTAAGTTTTTATACTGGAAGAGGTAGTTGAAGAGGAAACCAAGGGATCGTTTTTCTTTTTCCTCCCATTTCATTTTTCGGAAGGCTGGAGTAGGCTCCAGTAAAAGCGTGACCCCTTCCTGAGTATGCTCAGTGGCATTATTACCGATCCACCGGGAGATAAACTCGCCCTTGGAATACGAAATCAAACCATAGGCAGGATCAGAAATATAGACGGTATCTTTTCTGATTCGATACACCACCACAAAGTGCTGCTTGTCCCAATGGACAATTAAGGGTAAAGGAGCCTGAATCAACTTTTCAAAGCTTAACTTGGCACCGATGGTCTTAAACCCCATCCCTTCAGCTGCATCACTGAGCTTCAATAGGCTGCTTCCTTCCCGAGTGGTCTCCGATATTTCACGAATTTCTTTTAAGGAAATAAGCTTCCCATAGTGCTTTGCGATTATCCGCAAGCAAGTGGGTCCACAGTCTTTGGAGTCAGGTTGTTTGTAATGGGGAAAGGTGGTTTTCAAAGCTTAAAGCTTAAGTAGTTCAGTTAAAATTTCAAAAGCCTCTTTTGTATCGGGACCGGGCGCATCTTCATGAATCAGCATTCCATTTTTATCGAAAATCATATATCTTGGAATAGCATTTATATTGTAATTAGAGATGAACTCTGAACTTTTGGAGTTTTTGATAAAAAAGTTGTTTTCAATAATCTGATTTCTCTGGGTACTATTTCTCCATAAATCTTCCCTATCATTCAATGCCAAATAGACAAAGACAATCTCTTTGCCTGCTAATTTTTCTTTCAGCTCTTTGGAATACGGCATTGCTCGCAAACATGGGGCGCACCAACTAGCCCAAAAATCCACATAAATTATTTTCCCTTTCCATTTTTTCTTTATCTCTTCCCATTTAGAATCATTAGATTGATAATCGATCAGTGCAAGATCCGTTGATGTCTGAATTCCATATTCCATCTCACTTAGAATATTTTCTAAAGGAGAGAAATCTCCATACTCTTCCTTGTATTTATCTAAAAATTCAAATACAGTTTCTTTTCTGTATTTTTTAATAATCATCGAAGAAACTAATCTAAACTTAAAGTATCTAGCAATTTCCTTAGGATATTCAGGAAATCCTCTGTCATATGCTTCAGTCAAGGTGATATCTTTATTAAAATGAAATTTATCCATGTAATAAATTCCATATATGCTAGACAAATATCTGTTTCTGAAGTTCTCAGGAATTAGATATTTTGAATAGAATTTCTCAGTTTCTTCCTTATTATTTACGATGTTTAACACATTGTTTATACGTTGAACTTGATCTTTCTTGATTAATTGAGAATATAAATTGTTTAGAGAATTCTCATATTTATTTAGGGAATCAACTACAGCCGAATAATTTTCATCAATCAGTTTAAGATATTCTGGAAGTTTAAAACTCCATTCATCTTTGTTTTTTACATTAGGAAGAAAAAATTTCAAACTTCCTGTTATTTCTTCTTTTAAAAAGAAGCTTTCAATGGAGTCTAAATACAAGAATTTTTTGGACTTGGGTATAATCTGAGTGAGATCCCATTTTAATGGGATAAACTTACCATTTTCAATTCGATTTACATTGATTTTACTATTTATATACTGTACGTCTAAAGTGTCTCCAGTTTTGACTAGAAATGATTGTGGGTAATATTCATCTGTCGGAGTTACGTCAATCAATTGGACACTCTCATTTAATTGGAAAAATAATGTGTCTGGGCTATAAATAGTGTCGGAATACACCTCTCCTTTTAAAAGTTCTTCAAATGTGAGCTCCTTACTAATAATATATGGAGGTATTTTATCTGAACTATTAATAATCATAATCATATTGGGATTTTGATTATTAAATTTTACGGTATTTTGAAAAGACTTATCTTCGGGTTCAGTACAAGCCACTAATAGAAGAAAAAGGAAGGTTATTCTAAATTTCATAAGAGTAATTTATTTTTCATCAAGGGCAAGGTTTGGTTTCGCTTTAACATCCAAAGCGAAACCAAATGAATTTAATTTAACAACTTGCGCAGCAATAACCTGATGCATAGGTCCCATTACTATAATGCGTACCCATGAACCACGCCCCTCTCGCAGCTTCCAAAGATTGGTCACAACTTTTTCCAAGATATGCACCACTACTAGAACTTCGTAAATGAATACAACAAGGTCCGCCTGATCCATATCCCCCAGTAATCTTCTTCATCTGACTTCTTTCCAAAATTTCATTGGTGCTGAGTCGGAGCATTTCTAGACTTAACTTTTTCATAACAATAATGATTAATTTGTATAGAATAAAATCCTCGGGCATTAAGGTCAGCCAAGGCATCTGACCATTCATCGCTATTGAATTTTTTTATTCTTGGATTTGTTTACTTTATTTATTTGTTTTATTGATCTATTTTCCAATAAATGGAAGAATAAATATTTCTTTTCCTTTTATGTTTTTATTCTAACCAAATCCTAATAAACATAAGTTCGTCTTTGATGTTTTTATAAACATAAAGTTTATTTTCTTTAAGAAAAACTCGATAAGGTCTAGTGGTTATTTCGGGTAGTTTCATTTCTTTAACGATCATAAAATTACTATCCATTTCAAAAATATAATTGTTATAACTTGGGTTTTCAAAATCAGTATTTTCAGCTTTTAATTTGAATCCCCATCGATAATATTTGTTTTTTTGCTCATCCCAAATAGGTGGTAAGAAATTCATTTTCTTTTCTAATTCAAGAAAAAATTCATCTAATCTTTTATCCTCCTCCACTTCAAGCACCTTTTCGATTGGCTGTATTCTATTGTACAATTTCGATTCTGGAATATAATGCGAAATAGTTAATGCATCAATATTCAATTTAACAATATCGGGATAAGTCCTATGTGATATTAATATGTCCTTTATCGTTGTAGATAATGCCAAATTTGGCGAATGAAATATCGATGAATTTTCAAAGTTGCTTATTATTGATGCATTTTTTATCATTTCAATGCCAGGGATGTCAACTATGTTAATGGAGTCAGTTTCTTCTGAATATATCATCAGTTGATTTATATATGATTGATGTCTTGCAATAATGGCAAAAATTTGATGACTACGATAAGCAAAGCCATTAACGAGGAAGGTGTCTTTGAGTTTTTCGTTGAAGAAGAAATGGTAATCAAGTTTGACCTTCTTTAAAAAGTCTCCTTTATTATTCCAAAAGGAGTACGTATTTGTTCCTGATATTATAAATAGACTATCATTCAAGGAATTAAGGCTCAAAACAAAATCGTCGATACCTTTTGGACCTTCTTTTTCAAGAATAATTTCCTGGTCAATTCTTTCCTCTTTCAAATTGATCCTTTGAATTGATGACTTATCTGGGTCAAAGTTGTATAAAAAGTTTCCATCTTTTGTTAAAGTAGATAGAAGGAGATTATCTCGAAGAAATACAGATATAGTATCTGTTTTTATTAGGATAGAATCGATTTTTAACTTTGTCTCGTAATTTTTGATCTGTTCGGTAGTAGTCCCACAGCTCAATTGAATTATTAATAAAATAAGTAATTTTAATTTTTTAATTGAATCCATAATCAAATTTTTGTTTTAGGAAGGGAAATGAATATTTCCCTTCCAATTACTTACTATTCAATAAAGTTTATTTGATTGAAATATGTCAATTATTTCGATTGTAAAAATTAATTAGTAGACTTTTAAACAAAATAGTACCTACTACAGAAGCCTCCTCCAGATCCGCAATGCCCAGAAATACTCCCATTTGCAGCATTTTGGGAACTATACCAAGCCTTCCATTCGCCAGGTATGTCTTTACATCTACACGAATAGTTTCCCGCTGTATACCCCCCTGTAATCTTCTTCATCTGACTTCTTTCCAAAATCTCATTGGTGCTGAGTCTGAGCATTTCTAAACTTAACTTTTTCATGATAATAATGATTAAATTTTATTGAATAAAATCCTCGGGCATTAAGGTCAGCCGAAGCATCTGACCATTCATCGCGATTGAATATTTTTCTGCATTTGCAGCTTCTGTTTATCAGTTTAAGACATATTTCAAATCCTCCACCGCATAGGTGGAAGGCAATTCATAGCCATTGATGAATATCGTGGGTGTATGGCTAATCTTTTCCTTTTCAGACCAGTCCAGCATGGATTTAATGTTGGATTCCTGACTTGCCAGTTCTCCATTCAGTGGATAGTTTGCAGCAAAGGCTTCATAATCTTTCTTTTCCTGACTATACCAGTCATCCAAAGCTTGGCGGGTCTGTTCTAAATTACCTTGAGAAGCAATACCCAAGAGGTGCCGGATTGTCTTGAGTCTGACCTCATCTCCCCCTCCGGGAACAAACACAATCTGCAAATCAATATTCCCGGCTTCATAGAGCTGCTCTAAGAGCGGATGCGTACGTGCACAGGGACCACAGTAAGGGTTACAGACTTTTAAGACATGGTATTTAGGATTAGCTCCTTTTAGAAAAATCCCCAACCCTTCAGGATTGGAAGTAATCTGTCTTGATGTGCTCAGAAAATAGTCGAAAAGCTCCCTATTGGACAGAACCTTGGTCAACTTGCTTTTGGTAGCATATAGCTCTTTTTGAGCCATCAAATATGGCTTTAAGCTGATCCAGGCCAAGACAGAAGCCAAGAAAACGAATGAAAACAGTCCCAATTCTCTAAATGCAGGCCATCCTAAGTCAGGCAATAGAAATTGACTGACTGCCATTTCCACTACTAAAATCTCGGAAATCCAGAGGCATAGGCGGCACCATTTTTTCAGTTTGACTCCCTGATAGTACAGGGAAAATGGGATAATCGCCAAACTGGAATAACTGAGCAAACCCATTAGGCCAAGAGCGGATGCGGAAAATGAGCTAACCAAGAGTAGGGTAGTGCTCGCAAAAAAATAGGCAAAGGCCAGATTCCCCAAACTAATCAACCCCGCAAAAGAAAAGGAGTCAATGACTGAATTGCAATCTGTTTGATCTCCACCTCCGCAAAATTGGGTAATCGCCGCATTTTTCTTGTCCACCTCTGACCAGAGCAAAATAGTTGAAATGCTCAAGCCAGCAATTTTTAAAATCAATAGAGCAATCACCCCAAAAGAATAAGAAGAATTATAATCCAACCCAATCAAAACTCCAATGATCCAAGCCGAACTAACTGCACCAAGCAGAAAAAGTAAGGACTGAAAAATCAATTGCTCCTTCCTTCGCAGGGAATATCCAGGCTCTCCGGAATGTTCTCCTTTTTCCACCACTAAGGTTACCCCAGTCCATAGGGCTACAAAATCTTTTCTGTGCTGCTTGATCAGCTTTCCTTTTTCGTCCAAGTATTCCACCCAATCCTCTGCGACCTGAGACAGGCAAGTGAAATAGGGAAAAGGATTTTGGCTAATCTGAACCACACAAGGCAAGGGCAGTTGATCTAATTTTTCTTCCCCTAGTTGAAGAGCAAGGCTTTCTATTTGGTATTCGGCTAAAGTATCAGAAATCGCCAACAAAGACTCCGGTTCGGGATGGGTATTTAATTTCTCTTTCAAAAATCGATGGGTAAACGGAATTCCCAATTCACCCAACATGTTCTTGCAAACCATCAAACAATTCTCCATACCTAAGAAATAAAAACAGGACTTCTGTTTTGAAAACTAAAATGAATGGATAAATTTGGAAACAACGATCCGTAAATGCTATACCGTATTTACTAATCTTCAGTAAATTTTTACTAAGCCGATTAACCTTTTAACTCATGGACCTAGGCCATCATCTCAAGAGAGCGAGAGAATCCAAACGGATCAGTCAGCAGCAAGTAGCCGATCAGCTGGGTATTTCGCAGAAAACCCTGTCCAATATCGAAAGTGGGAAAGCCCAGCCCTCAGTGGTGCAGCTTGCAGAAATGGGAAAAATATACGGCATGGATATGGTCAGCCTTCTTTCCGAAAACGGAATCCATTTGTCTCCCCCCCCCCCCTCAAAAAATCCTGATGAGGTCGAAAAAGAGCTAAAATACCTGAGGGAAATGATTGGGAAGATGGGCAAAAAGTGATTACAAAGACCTGGCAGGTCTTTTTTTAAGCAAAGGCCTTGCTTCAAGCCTATTTTTTAATCCGAACTATTGGGAGAACCCTGTCATAAAGTGGGGATCTTTGGCCCTGTTGTGTCTCATCTGACAAATCCCTCAAAAGTACCACGGCTTACTACATCCGTCTGATGATTGGGATAGGTCTCTAAAAAAGAAGCAGGAAATCTGACCTTTTTATCCTGCCATTTTAATTCAAAAGCATGAAGAGTTCCTTCAGCTTCCTCCAGATAATCGATCTCAGCCTGATCGTGGGTTCTCCAAAAGTAGCTGTTGACAAATCTCCCGGCATATGAGTTAGCTTTCAGTCGCTCTGAAATCAGGAAGTTCTCCCATAGCGCCCCCTTGTCAAATCTCATCTCAGGAATGGTAAAATTATTGATCAATACATTCCTGATGCCGTTGTCATAGAAGTAATACTTTTTCCCTTTTTTGATTTCATTTCTCAAGTTCCGACTGAATGCCGGAAGTTTAAAAATGACAAATGCCTTTTCCAGTAAATCGAGATACTTTTCCACCGTAGCTGAATCGATATTTCCTACGGTTTGTGCCAATTCATGATAGCTAACTTCACTTCCCACCTGGAAAGCCAATGCTTTCAAAAGTTTGTCCAAATGGCTGGATTTACGAATTCCATCCATTCGCAACACATCTTTATAGAGATAGCTTTGGGCTATTTCGATCAATAGTTCTTTTTCCTTCCCCGGGTTGTTGACCACATCAGGATAAAATCCAAACGTAAGACGAGTATCCAGTAAGCGTTTGGCTTCCAGTGGAGAAGTGTGATTTTCTGTTTCTAAATAACTTATTGGAAAAAGATGGAAAGTTCTCTTTCTGCCAGTTAGCGGCTCTGAAGTTTGATCTAGAAGTTCAAAGGCCGAAGATCCGGTGACAATCAACTGAATGTCAGGTCGATTATCATATATTAGCTTTAGTTTTTTCCCGATATCGGGAATTTGCTGGGCTTCATCAATTATTACCAATCTTGAATCTGTGCCGATCAGGTGGATTAATTGGGTGCTCGTAACCGCAGAAGTAAAAGCTTCCAAAATATCAGCTTCATCTGCATTGAACCAGATAAAAGGTGAATTGATCACTTTTACCAATTCCTTCAAGAGGGTGGTTTTGCCGACCTGCCGAGCTCCCAAAAGGATGATTACCTTACCTTTGAAACAGCTTTGGATTAGCTTTTCTGATAGTTTGCGTTTGATCATTACTTTCCATTTGAAATCCAAAATGCTAAAAATTTCGATTATAATCGAAGAATTAGGCCTAATTTTTAGAATAGAATCCAAATATTCGGCTTTTAGGGGGATTTCAACAGCTTAAATCAGAAAAGGCTAGTTTTTAGGACTGTCATTTGATCCTATCAAGTAAAAACTAGGAGAGGTCGAAAAAGAAGCCAATCAACTGAAACAAATAATTAGGGGAATCATAAAAATAGGGTAGATCGGACCTGCTGTGTATTTTTCCTAAAACAACCTAAACCCCATGATCTTCTCCAAAAATTTGCCTGTACTGGAGTGTGAAAAATTTAAAATAATCGCAATCCCAATTATTGCTCTTCTGCGATTAACCTTACAAAATTCCTCTGTTAAAACTCATTTGATCAGGAATTGCAGAAAGTCAGGGTAAAATTAATCAATTAATGTAATAAAGTAAGGGTAGAATTGGTTGCCTCTTGTAATAAAGTAAAGGTAGTGTTGTTTTGAAAAGGCGCAAATGAGGCTATGCCCCGTCAAGTTTGCTTAGCCACCTGATCGTATCTCAATTCTCGGGAGGAAAAAAGCCACCACTTTTTAATGAGCTAAAAAATTCTAAAAAAATGAAAAAAAATTCTTTTAAGAATTTAATTAAAACCCCAAACAAAATCTTGATTAACGACTAATTTTTCAGGGGGGGGGCGGAATATTATTCTGTAAAATTAAGTTTTATAGATTTTTAGGAACTCTCCAAAAATATTTGGGTAAGAATAATTTTTTGGAATTTAAATTTTCCTTTTAGTTATTCACCTTATCAAGACTTAAATTTTACGGGATCGGATTTTTATGAGGATTTTTGGATTGATCGCTCTTTATGCGGTCGCATTGTTTTTGACGGGATGGCTGCTGCTGGATGTGGAGTCTATGCTGGTCAGCGAACTTACTGCCAACAAGGAACTGGACATTCCAGAAAATGTCCTGCTAGATGCCTTGGAGGATATGCGATATTGGAATCGCTTCAGTGTCATTTTCACCTTTTTGATTTTGGTAATCAAGTGCTTCCTAATGGCCTTGGTCCTCTATGGAGGGTTGTTTTTCGCCAATCTACACCAAGGCATCCGATTGGGAAGTCTTTTTCGGGTGACGGCCTTTGCCGAAGTGGCCTTGGTTTTAGCTGGAGTGGTCAAAGTCTGGGTGGGGGCAATGTCAGAATTCACCTATTCCGAATTTGCCATCTTCTATCCCCTATCCCTACTTTCTGTCTTGGGACCTGAATCGGTAGATCCCTTGCTCTACTATCCACTGCAGATCGCCAATCTTTTGAAATGCTGTATTGTGTTCTGATAGTGATTTTTCTGCGTCAGGAACTTTCCTTTTCAATCTCACAGTCCATCAAAGTAGGCCTGGGGTCCTATGCCGTCTCGCTCCTTTTCTGGATGGTCTTGATTCTTTTTCTCACACTCAATTTTACCTGATATGAAGAAAGTCATTCTTTTCGTTTTGATTCTGGGCCTTTTAGCTTCGGTAGTTTGGCTAATTTTTTCGGTGGAGCAAAAGAAGGAAGCCACCGCTGAGGCAGAAGTCCGGGCGGAGTCTATTCCTGGAATCCGTTTGAACTCACTCTCAGGGGACACTTTTTCCCTGCCTCAACTGAGCTCAGGCATCGCCACGGTGTTGATTTATTTCAACTCCACCTGTGAAATCTGTCAAATGGAATTAAAATCCATCGGTAAGCGCATTTCGGAGTTCGATGATGCCCAAATCTTCCTAGTCAGCTCGCAGGAAAAGACAGAACTCGAGGAATTTTACAACTCTCACGCTTTAAAGAATTCCCCGAATGTCTATTGGTTAATGGACGATCAGATGGAGGTTGCAGCGCACTACGGGGTTCGCTCGGTGCCGGCTTTATTTTCCTACGATAAAGAAGGAAAGCTGCAGGGTAAGTTCCAAGGACCAGTCAAGGTAGATCTGATTCTGGAAAAATTGGGAATTTCTAAAGACCTGAAGCCATGATCCTGTCGGAACGAAAACTGCGAAAATTCCACGTCGCCCAACTCGGAGAATATGCTTGCGGGCTGGCATGTCTCAGTACCCTAAGCAAGTTTCATGGTGGAGAGGTGTCACAGGAAAAACTGCGAGACATCAGCGGAACCACCACATCCGGTACGACCCTGCTTGGTCTGATCCAAGCAGCAAAGGAAATCGGGATGGAAGCCAAAGGATTTGAGGCGGAACTTTCTCATTTGAAAGAGCAGGAATCCCCGGTAATCCTACATGTAGTCATGGACAAAGTCCGTGAGCACTACGTGGTATACTTTGGCCATCAGGAGGGTAATTTTTGGGTAAGTGATCCGGGTTCAGGAATCAGAGCATGGGATGAGGCAACCCTCCTTGAAGCATGGAAGTCCAAAATTCTGCTGCAGGTCAAGCCTTCGGAAAGCTTTCAAACTCAATCCAAGCAGACCCAATCCAAATGGGATTGGTTCAAATCCCTCATCTCCGAGGATATACCCGTCCTGATGGTAGCCGCGGTCTTGGGTACGCTGATGGCAGTGACTGGACTTTCTACGGCTATCTTTTCCCAGCGGCTGATCGATGACTTCCTTCCCAATCAAAACTATCAAAAAGCCATTTGGGGAGTTATGGCTTTGGGGGTTCTGCTTCTCTTCCGATCCGTGCTGGGTTACTTTCAAGGAGTATTTATAGCTAGACAGGGCAGGGACCTCAATCTTCGGATTGTTTCATCTTTTATTCATAAGATCCTGCGCCTTCCCATGAAGTACTTCAAAGGTTTCAGCACGGGAGACCTGATTGCCCGAATGAACGATTCCCTGCGGATCAAAAACACGGTGGCCATGATCACCGGAACCGTCATCATAAACCTGCTCGTGGTGCTGGTCTCCTTGTCCTTTGTCTTCTACCAATCCCTCTGGATCGGCTACCTCTGCTTGGCTGGAATTTTGGCATTTTTGCTTACCGGATGGCGCTACCATAGGCCTATTTTAGAAAAGCAAAAAGAGGTCATGGCCGCACATGCCCTCAACGAAACCCAATACATCGACGGGCTGACGGGAATCCCTGTCCTACGGTCCTTTGGGAAAGAGGCGGAATTTGGAAATCGGATCGATCAGGTCTATACCTATTATCAGGACAAAGGCTATGGGCTTGCGATCTTGGGAAATAATTTCTCCTTTTTCACCCAAGTGATTGTGGCAGTTTTTACGGGATTATTGTTTGGGATTGGGGTATATCTGGTTTTTGAGGAGAATTTGCTTCTCGGAGAATTGATGTCTCTGATTCAGGTGGGGAGTTCGATTATTCCTGCGGTGGCAGGGTTGGTGGTTGCCAATATCCAACTGCAAGAAGCGAAAGTAGCCTTTGACCGAATGCATGAAGTGGCGGGTTTGCCTGTGGAAGAGGGTAATGAAAAAGCAAAATCAACACTTACACCAACTCCTACTTTATTAACAGTACAAAATCTCTCCTTCCGCTATCCCGGCAGAAGCCAGATATTGAAAGGGGTAAGTTTTGAGCTGCAACCGCGAGAAAGTCTGGGACTTTTTGCTCCTGTGGGAACAGGCAAAAGCACGCTAGTGGATCTGATCCAGAAATTCTACCAGCCTGAATCGGGAGAGATTCTCTTACCCTTTCTGAACAAGGAAAATATCTCCCTTACCGAATGGCGTTCACAGCTGGCCATCGTCCATCAGAAAGAAAAGATCTTCAATTCTACCGTTCTTGACAATATCGTCCTCAGCAGCGATCCCAAGGAAATAGAAGCGAAGGTCCAAGTCATGCAGACTTTTGGTTGCCTTCCACTCTTTCAGGACCTGAGTCAAGGCTTGCTTACCCTCTGCGGAGAGGAAGGCAGAAATCTCTCCGGGGGGCAGCGACAGCTTGTTGGCTTGGTTAGGGCCTTGGTGAAGCAACCCAAGATTCTGATCCTCGATGAAGCCACCGCCGCCATGGACTACCGCATGGAGCGGGCAGTGATGGATCTAGTCAGGGATTACCTGCATCAAACCGGCGCCGGACTACTACTGATCACCCATCAGCCTACCTTGGCGATTACTTTAAACCGTATCTTGATCCTGGAGCAGGGAAAGATCAGTACTTCCAGTACTCCTCAGCAATTGCAAGAAAATGAGAACCCATTCTCAGCGGCCTACCGATACATCCTTCAACCTAAAACCAATCCATCATGGCAGGACTGAAGTACTACGAGCGCACCAAGCTCCTGATCGAGCTGATTGAAAAGAGGAAGACTGGGAGTCCTGAGGATTTGGCCAAAAAACTACAGGTGCATAAACGAACCGTGTATCGGATCCTAGATGATCTTCGTCTTTCCGAGTCAATTGAGATAGTTTTCTGTAAAGAATCGAAAAGCTACATTTTTTCTGAAAAAAAATAATTGGGTGACAAGAAATGTCACCGAGTCGAATTTATGTTTGGGTATTCTAAATCAAACTTTCAACACTAAAACAAAAACGATGAAATTGAAAACGAATTTTGCGGCAAAACTGGGTTTCGCCGCCTTGGTGGGATCTTTATTAGGTCTTTATCCAATGACGTCTCAAGGGGACGTATCTCTGGAGTCTGAGATAAGATTCATTTCTTGGTGTCAACACAATGTTGATGGAAATTCCGGAATTTCAAACACTTGCGTCATAAACCAGTGTAAAAGTTTAACCGGCCAAGGTAGCAACGTTGGACCATGCGGCGATGCTGCTAGCTTGGATTGATTCCACTTTCACTTTGTGGTTGGAGCTTATTTCGGAAGTTGGAATAAGCTCCATGCTAGTTCCAAAAATTGACTTACCTCTAATTCTTAAACATCAGCACAATGCGTTTACGATTACAGTTAGTTTTTATTTGCGTGGGATTTGTGTGTTTTTCGAAAATTGGACCTGTTGTAAGCCAGCAGGTAACAAAGGTAACCAAGACCGACTTCCCGCAACAGTTGAGATTGAAAGGTGAGGCCATTCTTGACGATGACTTTAACCACCATCACATGATCTACGTGAATGACACTATACTATTGACGACCGCCAACAGTGGCAAGTACCATTATCATGTTTTTCACAAAACCAAATTGAATTATTTAGGTTCGATTGGAGTACGGGGAGAAGGTCCTGGAGAATGGGAAATCCCATCTACTACAGCTGGTCAATTTGAAAAGGGTAGGGATGGAATTAAGGTATGGCACTTTGACTATTTAAGAGGGAATTTTGAGTTAATCAATATCACAAAGACGATCAATTCAAAATCTCCGACCCCTATTGTAGACCGAAGATTAAGGATTGACGCGAGATCATTTCCATTTTATCAATTGTTTATGGGATCAAACCAGAGAATTTACACAAATGCTTGGATATATGAGCAGAATAGGGGGAGGATTAAGTATATAGATTTAAAAACGAACAAAATTCAAAAGTCTGATTTGTTCCCAAAAATAGCTGACATCGAACATTTACCTACCGAAGTTATTAACAGTTTATATGGTGCGCCATTTGACAAACATCCTAATAAGGATGTTTTTGTTCAAGCAATGTTCATGTTCAATCGTATTGATTTTTTTGACGCCAATCTGAATTTAACGAATTCGATTGTTGATGGCGATAACTGGAAAGACAATTTTTATAATGGGAGAGATATCAAGGTTAATGAAAATTTTTTGCGGCCAAGAATTAATGGATATGATGGACTTAGCGTCGGTGAGAAATTTGTTTTCGTTTTAGAAGCGAAGAAAAATGTGGGAACTGATCAGTTCAAAGAAAACCAGAGTTTTATCAGAGTGTTTACTTTAGACGGTAAACCGTTATCATATATTGAAATTCTTCATGATTTATCTTCAATTGATTATGATGAGTCATCAGGTGTGCTTTACGCTACAGATTATAGCCACGAGCTTGTTTTAAGATTTGATCTTGCTAGGCAATCAGCAGAGTGGAAACTATGAAACAAATATTTTACTTTTTACTTACCATGTGTGTTTTCATGAGCATTGTTTGGATCGCAAGAGATTTTGGAAAATTAATTTTTCAGCCAAGGATCGAATTTGAAGTAAAAAGAGCCGATCTAGATACTTTGAAAATACAGGATGAGGCATACTTTTACTTTGTCTATAAAAACAAAGGTTTTGGGGGATTGCAAATTTATGAGGTCACCACTTCCTGCGGTTGTACAGTACCAGATTGGAATTCCGATTTTCTCGGTATTTTCGAGAAGGACAGCTTCAGAGTGGACTATAACATCGAGAACAAAGGATATTTTATTAAGGAAATAATAGTTTATTCAAATAGTTCAACTAGCCCGGACAAATTGGAGTTCGTTGGTTATGTTCCATTTGAGTAGAATGTTGATTTTTTATTGACTCTACTAGGAGTAGATTTTACTATCGTTCCTTGAAATTCAAATAGCCGCTG
This sequence comes from Algoriphagus confluentis, assembly GCF_036245625.1. Taxonomy (NCBI): domain Bacteria; kingdom Pseudomonadati; phylum Bacteroidota; class Cytophagia; order Cytophagales; family Cyclobacteriaceae; genus Algoriphagus; species Algoriphagus confluentis. The sequence continues at coordinate 58,343 of NZ_BTPD01000017.1, read as the reverse complement.
GGTGAAATTTGCAATTCCATCCTCATTTCTTTACATTCCGAATACCCATCGGGATGCAAAGGGCTTTATTTCGACGATTCTTGAATCTCAAGCAAATTATAAATGGCCTAAAGAACGCTTAAAAACATGATTGCAGATCAGCAGCTTAGAGAGGAGTCACCGCTAGGTAAATTTCGGTAGGCAGCTCTTTTTCATGGATATCAACTCATAAACCAATCTAAATATTCCCGAAGCTTGGTTCCTAAGTAATACGGGAGGTTCAGTAGTCTATAAGGTTTGCCTGTTGGGGTTTGGGTTTCTTCTATTCGCAATTCCCCTCCGTATATCCGAACTGCAAAACCATGATCAGAGGCATCGATGAATTGATGCAATGACCTTAATGAGCCTGTTGCCCCCGATTTCACTTCAATCGGTAAAGCCATCCCTCCATGAGTGATCAGCAAATCTACTTCTGCGCTCGATTGTCTTTTTTCACGGACCCAGAAATTAGGTTTTTGATCAGTTAAATTGCCAACAGAAATTATTTCTTGGGTGATCAAATGAGGAATCAAGGCCCCTTTAAAGGCTTGGCTTAAATCTTCCATTCGCAGCATTTGTCCCTGAATGCCCAATGAATAGTTAACTAATCCGGTATCTAAAAATTGGATTCGAGGAGATTTTTTCAAGTCAGGCTGAATGGGGGGTGCAAGATAGGTGGTAGGGTAGATCAATCGTAGGATCTTTGCATCCTCCAATAGTCGGAACGATTCTCCAACCTCTCTCGAGCGGTAATTGGAATTTCCGAATCCTTGGAATTTGACACGCTTATCCAATTCCAATGGAGCAGAATTCATCAGGTGACGGATGATTTTTTGCTCAGTTGGGTTGGTGCTATATTTCTCTATATCGGACTTGTAAGTACTCCATAGACTTTCGTAGATAGGCGATAGTTCTGTGAGACTGTTTTTTTCCAAGTCTGTTTTTATTACCTCAGGCATGCCACCTACTATCGCATAGCGATGAAAGAGTTCTAGCATGATTTTGTGCGCATAGGGTTTGACTGGCACCTGATGGAGTTCCGCTAGTGCTGCTTCCTTCCCTTTGGCTTCTAAATATTCCGAAAAGTTCATGGGATGTAGGTATAAGAACTCGACCCTTCCAACCGGAAAATTAGCTACTGACTTCATGGCAAACTCCAATAAGGACCCAGCAGCGATGACTGGCAATTCGGGCAACTCTTCATAAAAATATCTAAGTAACTGGATTGCTTTTGGAGATTCCTGGATTTCATCCAGAAAAAGCAAAGTCTCAGATAGATAGCTAGTTGATAGGTTTTTGCTCAAAAAAAGTGCTTCGACGATCGTTTTTACGTCATCAAGATCTTCGAAGAAACTCCGATCACTTTTTTTTTCTAGATTAAGGATGATGGATTTGGTAAAAGTCTGAGCAAACTGCCTGACCAAGGTAGTTTTTCCCACCTGCCGGGCCCCTCTGAGGATCAGTGGCTTTCGAGCCGAATTGGATTTCCAAGTGGCTAGCAAAGAAAATAGCTGTCTGTTGAAACTCATTTGATCAGGAATTGCAGAAAGTCAAGGTAAAAATAATCAAATGATGTAATAAAGTAAGGGTAAAATTGGTTGCATTTTGTAATAAAGTAAAGGTAGTGTTGTTTTGAAAAGGCGCAAATGAGGCTATGCCTCGCAATGCTTGACAAAACCCTAGATCGAATCTTAATTCCAAAGCAGAGAAAGACTAGTACTTCCGGCAGCCCAGCTCAACTTCTAAAGGAAGAAAACATCTGCTAGGCATAGCAACTTTGACTAGAAGCAAAGTCAAAATTGAGAGCTACCGTCTTTTTTCAAAATAACCTAAACCCCTTAATCTGCTCCAAAAACATTCCCGCACTAGAGGGAGATAGAATTAAAATAAACGCAATCCTAAAAATTGCTCTGAATAAGTGGGCGCCTAGCTTCCTATCGATTCACCTTAGGTCCAATGACAGTTTAACTCACCAAAAAGTATAACTATTGGTGAATTGATTCACTAAAAAGAATTACTTTTAGTGAATGAGCGATAATAGGATCCAAAGAACACTTGAAGAAAAGCTTTCTGCAAAGCTATTTAAGGGGAAGACGATCGTACTGATCGGAGCAAGACAGGTAGGGAAGACTACCTTGGTCCGGGATATCCTTAAGGACCGAGAGTTTTTATTTTTGGACGGAGATGATCCACTGATTCGGCAGCAACTGACCACTCCCAATACAAAGCAAATCGAAACCCTGCTGGGAAGCTCCAAAATTGTTTTTATCGACGAAGCCCAACGAATCGAAAACATCGGAATCACAGCTAAAATTATTCATGATCAGTTCAAGCAAGTACAGTTGATTCTAAGTGGTTCTTCTGCTTTTGAACTCAGAAATACTACCCATGAACCACTTACCGGCAGGAAGTTTGAGTATTTTCTCTATCCCATTTCCTATGAGGAATATGAGCTTTCGGTCGGCTACTTGGATGGGATTCGCGATTTGGAAAATCGATTGATTTACGGCTTTTATCCAGACGTCATCAATCATCGGGGTGAGGAGCGAGCTATCCTTAACGAAATCACGCAGAGCTACCTCTTTAAGGATATTTTGGCTTTTGCCTCAGTCAAAAAGCCTGAGGTCTTGGAAAAAATCCTTCAAGCGCTCGCTTTCCAACTCGGTTCCGAGGTCAGCTACAATGAGTTAGCACAACTGACCGGAGTGGACAAAAATACGGTTGCGAGCTATATCCGGCTATTGGAGCTCGCCTGCATCATTTATCCACTCCATTCCTTTAGCCGCAATCTTCGAAATGAAATCAAGACCAACCGAAAAATCTATTTTTATGACAATGGCATTCGAAATGCCCTGATTCAAAACTTCAATCCCTTCGAGTTTCGAAATGATATCGGAGCGTTGTGGGAAAATTTTTTGATCACGGAGCGATTAAAGCGAAATCATTACCATCGGGCGTTTGCGAATACGTTTTTTTGGCGCACCAAGCAGCAGCAGGAAATCGATTATTTGGAGGAGGCAGATGGACGGATTTCGGCATTTGAATTTAAATGGAATCCTGCTGCGAAAGTCAAGAAGCCAGCTGTCTTTTTGGAAACCTATCCGGCTGATTTTAAGGTGATTTCCAAAGATAATTTTAGAGATTTTGTGGGGATGTTTTAGAAATCAGGAAGTATCAGAAAAAAGAGAATGGAATAATCTGTATTCTCTAAAACAACCTAAACCCTTTAATCTGCTCCAAAAACATCCCTGCACTAGAGGGAGAAAGAATCAGAATAAATGCAATTCCAAAAATCGCTCCGTATAGGTGCGCATCGTGGTTGATGCCGTCACTGTCCTGCTTGCCCTTGACATAAGAATAGATCAAAAACAAGCCCCCAAGGATAAAACCGGGAAGGCAGATAATTCCAAACAGGCAGATATCTGCTATTGGCATGATCACAATACTGGCAAATACCGTGGCTGCAGTACCTCCGGATGCTCCCAAAGCCCGATAGTAACTGTTGTCCAGATTTTTTAAATAGGTTGGGATATCCGAAATGATAATTCCCAAGAGGTAAAAGGCCACAAAAACGATTCCTCCCAAGCCCTGACCAAACTGGTACCTCAAAAATAGCTCCACCACACCTCCGAAGAAGTAGAAGGTAAACATGTTGAAGAGCAGGTGGATGTAGTCCTTGTGGATAAAACCCGAAAGGATAAACCGATCCCATTGGTTGCGGTGTTTGATCCGATAGGGGATAAACATCCATCGATCGAGCAGTTCAGGCCGGTTGAATCCCAAGATGCTGGTAATCGCCGTGATCCCAATGATCGCGGTGGTCAGAGTCAATTCCATGGCTTATTTCTCCCGGTGAATCAGGTCTTGGGTGATGGCATAAAGTGCCTGATAGTATTCCTCGTTTTGGAAGTGCAGTCCTTCAAATTGCTTAAAACCGGCCTCAAAGTAGGATTGCATCTTGGCTTCGGTCAGGCTGCGGATGCCGAGTTTTTCGTAAATCGATTTTACCGCATTTACCTTTTCGACTTTGTCAAATTCCTTCAAGGATAACCAATGATTCAAAGTCGCCAAATCTTCACCTTGGGCGAGTTCCAAGGCTTTGATCAAGAGGAAGGTCTTCTTGTTTGAAATGATATCTCCGCCTACTTGCTTGCCAAACTTGGCCTGATCTGCATAGACATCAAGCAGGTCGTCTTTCAGCTGAAACCCGACTCCGATATTCACCCCAAACTCATAGAGCTTTTGCACATCTTCTTTTTCCGCCCCCGCCAAAATGGCTCCTAGCTGTAGTGCAAAACCCAACAGCACAGCGGTTTTCAGCCTGATCATATTGATATAATCGGCCTCATGGACGGTATCGTAGGCTTCAAAGTTCATGTCAAACTGCTGTCCTTCGCAGACTTCGGCTGCCGTCTTGTTGAACAGACGGATCACTTCAGTTAGCAACTTTGGATCTGTACCCAAAAGCAAATCATAGGCCCGGACCAGCATCACATCTCCGGAAAGGATGGCAATGTTTGCATTCCACTTTTCATGAACTGTAGCCTTTCCTCTTCGCAGGGGAGCATTGTCCATGATGTCGTCATGCATCAGGGTGAAGTTGTGAAAGACCTCCACCGCAGCGGCCTGAGACAGGATTTCCTCCGGATTTTTCCCATAAATCCCATAGGCCAAGAGTGAAAGCAACGGACGGATCCGCTTGCCTCCCAGGCTTAGGATATAGGTGATCGGTTCGTAAAGTTCGGTGGGGGATTCTCCGAAAGAGTGGGTGCTGATGTGTTGTTCCAGCTTAGTTAAAAGCGCGTGGGCGAGACTTTTTTCTGTCATTTTCTGCAAATTCCAAATCGATGGTTCGACGGTCGATATCGGTATTAACTACCCGGACGACGACTTTGTCACCCAAAGTGATCATTTTTTTACTTCTCGTCCCAATCAGACGCATGTTTCTTTCGTCAAATTCATAGTAATCGTCGTCCATATCCTGTACCCGAATCATGCCTTCACACTTGGTTTCAGTGATTTCGACAAAAACTCCCCACTCGGTCACGCCGCTGACGATACCCTCGTAATCCTTTTGCTCGGCAAGGGACATGTACTCTACCTGCTTGTATTTGACGGAGGCGCGCTCGGCGTCTGCGGCACGCTTTTCCCGCTCGGAGGAATGCACACATTTTTGCTCCCAGGATTCCGCATCCGGGGATTTTCCTCCATCCAGGTAGTGCTCCAGCAGTCGATGCACCATCATATCCGGGTACCTTCGGATAGGAGAGGTGAAGTGGGTATAGTGTGGAAAAGCCAAGCCAAAGTGACCTTTGGGCTCGGTGGTGTATTTGGCTTTGGCCATACTTCGAATGGCAAGTTGCTCAAGGACGTTTTGCTCGGGTTTGCCCTGAATCTCATCCATCAATTTGTTCAGAGAGGCAGAGATTTTCTGCACATTGGTCACGTCCATCTGATGGCCAAACCGCTTCGCAAAACCTGAAAAGGTCTCCAATCGATCCAAATCCGGGCTGTCGTGCGTCCGGTAGACAAAGGTGTCGGCTCCCTGGTTTTTTCGGAAAATGAATTCAGCTACATACTTATTGGCCAAAAGCATAAACTCTTCTATGAGCTTGTGGATGTCCTTCCGCTCTTTGACAAAAAGCCCGAGTGGAGTTCCTTTTTCATCCAGCTTAAACTTCACCTCGACGGTCTCAAAGTTGACCGCGCCTTTTTCAAATCGCTGCTTCCGGATCTTTTTAGCCAACTCATTGAGCAGGGTCAACTCCTGGAAATAATCTCCCGATTGGGTATCGATGCATTCCTGTGCTTCCTCGTAGGCATAGCGTCGGTTGGAGTGGATGATCGTGCGACCAATCCAATGATTGACCACTTTCGCATTCAGGTCCATTTCAAACACACAGGCAAAAGTCAATTTGTCCTCGTTGGGACGCAGGGAGCAAAGTCCGTTGCTGAGCCTTTCCGGAAGCATGGGAATCGTCCGGTCCACGAGGTAGACGGACGTGGCCCGGTTGTAGGCTTCTTTTTCCAAAGCCGTCTTAGGCTTCACGTAGTGGGTCACATCGGCGATATGCACTCCGATTTCTAGGTTGCCGTTTTCCAATTCTCGGTAGGAAATCGCATCGTCAAAGTCTTTGGCATCGACCGGGTCAATGGTGAAGGTGAGTACATCGCGGAAGTCTTTTCGGGCTTTGATTTCCTTGCTAGAGATCTTTTCAGGAATCGCATTAGCTTCTTCGTCTGCTTCCTTGGGATATTCGAAAGGCAATCCGAATTCGGCCATGATGGAGTGGATTTCCACTTCGTGCAAACCGGCTTTGCCGAGGACACGAATGACTTTTCCCGTAGGATTTTTGTCATCTTCTCTCCATTCGCTGAGCTTGACGATGACTTTTTCATTGTGCTCGGCCCCCATCAAGTCACCGCGGTGAACAAAGATGTCCTTGTGCATTTTTTTGAAATCGGGGACGACGAAGGCGAAACGAGGGGAGATTTCCACTCTTCCCACAAATTCATCCCGGTCCCGCTCCATGATTTCCAGGACCCGACCTTCGGTTCGTCCGGTTTTTCCTTTCAGAGGAAAGACCATCACCCGCACCTTGTCTCCGTCGAGAGCCTGCTTGAGGTCGGCCTCTTTGACCAAAATGTCCCCTGTACTAGCAGCAGGATCATCCGGAATCACAAAGGCGAATCGGGGATTGACATAGTCCACCGTGCCGGTAATGAAGTCGGGGTCTTGGTTGGAAGAGAAGTAATTTCTCGGAGTTTTGGAGATTTTTCCTGCTTCTACCAGCCGATAGAGTGCAGGTTCCACGCCTCCTTTTTGGATAGCGTCGCGGATTTCCAGTCTTTTGATGATTTGCTTGGCGTTGAATTCTTCGCCATAATGTGCGTCTAAAAATTGGAGGATTCGTTTGGCAAGCATTCCTGAATCATTGCCTTCCCGGAAGCCTCCTTTTTGGGTATTCGATTTTTTTCTGTTTGATTTTCTTCCCATGTGTGGGTTAATTTTTTCTAAGGTAAAAAGATAATGAATCGCCAAGGCTTATTCCCCGGCTTCTTTTTTTGATTCTTCGGTGGAGATGATTTCCAGCTCCATTTCCTCGGGCTGAGGGTGCATCGCCAAAAAGATCCTTGCGGTGACTTCTACGTCTTTGAGACAGTATTTTTCGATTTTGCCTAGATCTTTTTCTTTGTAAAAGGTGGTGTTGACCTCGCTGCCATCGATTCCTTCTTTGGAAGTGGGGATATCAAAAACTGCCGCCAAAAGCTCCAGTCGGGTGTAGTACTTGTAATCTCCAAATCTCCACAGATCCATGGTGTCCAGGTGCCTGACTTCCCAGGGCTTTCTGCCGGCGATCTGCAGCGGCTCAGGTAGGGCGATTCCCTGAATCAGCATCCTTCGGCAGAGGTAGGGAAAATCAAATTCCTTTCCGTTGTGGGCGCAGAGAATCCATTTTTTCTTAGTTAACAAAGCATGAAACTCGGAAAGAAGTTCCTTTTCGTCCGAATTGGAAAAGACTTTGGTTCGGAATTGCAGCTTGTTTTCCTTCCTTTTTACCTGAAAAAAACCAACTCCTACACAGAGGATCTTCCCAAATTCGGCATGGATTCCAGCTCTGTCGAAATAAAGGGATCCCGGTTCCCGGTCGGGGTTTTCAGTCCGGATGAGTTTCTCTTTTTTCAGCCACTCTTCCTGCATCCGGGGATTGAGTTCCTCCAAGGATTCGGTTTGGGAGGCGGTTTCTATATCCAAAAAGAGGATTTCTCCCAGCTGTTCAAAAAAATCTGCCATAGTCGATCATGTTTAGCCGTGCAGGATGCCCACCAGGCCAAGCTCCGGAATAAGCCGGAGATTTACCGGGTCGAAACTGCCGGGAGTAAAGATAAACTTTTTGTCAAAAATCTGATCCAGAATGTAGTAGCTCACCCAGAATTCATTAGTCAATACAAAAAGGGCAGGATCTATGGGTTCGATTTTGGCCACGGACTCCGCACCCAATTCCTTGATGACATGGCGAAGGGTGGAGGTTTGTCTTTTTTCTCCGTCGATTTCCCCATAGCCTTTGGAGGTGATCATGACGGTATTCAGTTCGATCAGGTTGAGGTTGATGATGTAGACGGCCCATTCGGTGCCGGTGGATTTTTCTTTTTTGACGATGGCCAGTTTTACTCCCGTCACGGGAGAAAAGTCGATGTCTTTTTTCATTTTCCTTTTATGAATAATCTGGAATGAGGTTCTGTTTTCTATTGCATTTAAATCCCCCTATCCCCCTTGAGAAGGGGGAATAGCCCAATTTCGGGCCTCAAAACTAAAGTCTAGAATTTGAGACTGTTTCCGACTCAATTATTTTGATTCAATCAGGTTCATTTCAAAAAGGTCAGCCAAGTGCTTTTTGACTTTGTGTTTGGCTTCGGCTTCATCCACGGGTCTGTCTAATTCGAGGTGTAAGGAAGTGACAGCCTTGTCATCGATGCCGCAGGGGATGATGTGTCCAAAGTAGGAGAGGTCGGCGTTCAAATTAAAGGCAAAACCGTGCATAGTCACCCAGCGGCTGGACTTGACGCCCATGGCGCAGATTTTACGCGGATTTTTTTGTTCCACATGATCCAGCCATACGCCGGTCAGTCCGTCGATTCTTCCTGCCTCAATTCCGTAATCAGCCAAAGTCAAAATGATGGCTTCTTCGAGTAGCCGGAGGTATTTGTGGATATCGGTAAAGAAGTTGTCCAGGTCTAGGATCGGATAGCCGACCAATTGCCCCGGGCCGTGATAGGTGATGTCGCCGCCGCGGTTGATTTTATAATAGGAAGCTTGATGCTGAGCTAATCCAGAATCATCCAACAGGAGATTTTCGGGTTTCCCACTTTTACCCAAGGTATAGACATGAGGATGCTCGACAAACAGCAGGTAGTTGGGCGTGATTGCTTGTTGATCTGCTGGAAGGTTTCTGTTTTTGATCTTTTGGGCGACGATTTCGGCGAAAATCTTTTCCTGATAATCCCAGGCTTCTTGGTAGTCCATTCGTCCTAAGTCTCGGAATTCTACCGTTTTATTGATAATTTCATTCATTAGTTTTCCCTTCGGAATTCTTTAATAAACAGGCCTTAGCGCCCGTTCGTTCTTCGATTTTTCAAAATTAACCAATAAAATCCTATGGCAGAGCATAACGACTCCGGAAGACTCGCAGAGCAGCTGGCTGCAGATTGGCTGGTCAGCAAAGGGTATGAGTTGAAAGAGACCAATTATCGGCATGGGTATGCGGAGATCGATCTGATCTTGGAGCATAGAGGGTTATTGGTTTTTGTGGAAGTGAAGTTTCGCTCGGGGACGGGGTTTGGGTATGCCGAGGAATTTGTGGATTCGGTGAAGAAAAAGCTGATCGTGAAGGCTGCAGACCAGTATATTTTTGAGTCTGACTGGAAAAAGGATATCAGATTTGACATCGTGGGCGTTTACAAAGACCGGGAAGGGACGGTCCGTTTCCGGCATTTTGAAGATGCTTTTTATTGACTAAATCAATTTTACCTATGAAAAAAATTACATTGCTTTTGGTGCTATTCAGTTTGTCCAGTGTACTGTTTGCTCAATCCGACAAAAAAAGTCAAAAAATCATTGAGGATTCCGAGGATGCAAAAGCAGCCTTTTTGGACGATGATCCCGATATGGCCAAGCTGTTTTCATCAGCTTATGGCTATATCATCCTACCGAATGTAGGAAAAGGAGGCTTGGGAGTGGGAGGGGCTTCCGGTAATGGGGTGGCTTACCAAGGGGGCAGCAGAATTGGCTTTGCACGGATGACTCAGGTCACTATTGGCTTTCAGGCAGGAGGACAGGCCTACAGTGAAGTAGTGTTCTTCGAAGACAAAGAGGCTTTTGACCGATTCAAGAAAAATAAAATCGAAATGTCCGCTCAGGTATCGGCAGTTGCAGCTGCCTCGGGAGCATCACTCAATGCCAAATATGTCGATGGGGTGATGGTATTTACCCGCACTAAAGGCGGCTTGATGTATGAAGCCTCGGTCGGAGGACAGCAATTCAAGTTTTCGGAAAACTAGTTCAGGTTTTCTTTTCGATACAGGAGATTTCCGTCCTTATCCCATTCAGCGCGGATATAAGGTCGGAAATTTTTCATAAATGGAGCTTCCTGATATTGGATTTCCCTTTTCCGGATGGTTTGTGAGTTTTTTGTGTCCCAGTACTCAGTCCAAAGGCCGACTTTCTCTCCGTACTTGTATTCTCCGGTGACGGCGATTTGCTGATTTTCGTGGAAGTGAAAATAATTTCCTTCTTCCAACCCGTATTGAATTGGGATGATTTCTTCGATGGAATTAGAGGATCGATTATAGTAGCTGATCCTCGATTCTTTGGGCCAGCCTTCGGAGAAGTGGCTTTTGTCCTGAAGGACGTTTTTGGAGTCAAAAAGCATCCATGTCTTGTGTTTCATCCCGTAATAAAACATCCCGCTTTCTACCACGACCTCGTTGACCAGGCGTTCATAGGGGCCATGAAGAAGGTAGCCTGAATCCTTAGAGTATCCTGTAGTCTTGATGGCTTTTTCTTTTGGATCAAACCAATAGACATCCCGGATGTAAGGATTGGGGTTACGTTCGGCATCCGTGTAATTGAAGTATTCAAAATAGTATTGTCCCCTCAGTTCTCTTCGGATAAATCCCCTTTGGGTCTTTACATCAAACCAGATATTTTTTCTTGCTTTCTTCTTTTTCTCCTTTTTGGCATCCTTCTCTTTTTCTTCGTCGAAAAGCAAAAGCGGAGCTACTGAAGGTAATAATGCGGAAACGACAACCCCTGAAGAATCCGGATCGGATTTCCTGTCATTGTCGGATTTTTGGGCAAGACAGACTTTGCTCCAGCAGATGAAAAGGAGAAGTACGAAAGAAAGTGGTTTGCTCATCCCTTGAAAAACGGATCTTTTTACGGTCTATTTTATCCAAAAATAACATTTCAGAGGCAAATCCTAAGTTTTGTTTATTATTTATAATCTTCTGTCTATTTTTGAGGAATTTGTAAAAAAACAACCTAAATAATGAATTCTATTCTATCGGATCGCATCTTAAGTATGGAGGAATCGGCTACTCTAGCCATGGCAAAAAAAGCCAGAGAGCTGAAATCCCAAGGCATTGATATCATCAGTTTGAGTTTGGGTGAGCCTGATTTCAAAACCCCACAGCATATTCAGAATGCCGCCAAAGATGCCATCGATGAAGGGAAATACTTTTCTTATCCCCCTGTAGCCGGCTATCAGGACCTACGGGAAGCCATCGCCAAGAAGCTGAGAGAAGAAAACAACATCTCTCAGGCCAAGGCCGAAAACATCGTCGTCTCCACCGGTGCCAAGCACTCGATAGCCAATACCTTCATGTGTCTGATCAACGAGGGCGATGAAGTGGTGATTTTTTCTCCGTATTGGGTTAGCTATGCAGAGATCATCAAGCTTTGTGGAGGCGTGCCGGTATTGATCGAAGGCAATCTGGAAAACAACTTCAAGGCTACTGCAGCCCAGTTGGAGGCAGCAATCACCCCAAAAACCAAGGCTGTGATCTACTCTTCCCCCTGCAATCCTACGGGATCGGTATTTTCCCAAGCAGAACTCGAAGCTATCGCGGCAGTCGTGAAGAAGCATCCATCTATGGTGGTCATTGCCGACGAGATCTACGAGCTGATCAATTTCACAGGTAAAAACTTCAGTATCGCTTCCCTTCCGGGGATGTTTGAAAGAACGGTGACCGTCAATGGTTTCTCCAAGGGCTATGCGATGACCGGATGGAGAGTAGGGTATATCTGCGCTCCTTTGGAGATTGCCAAAGCTGTAGAAAAGATGCAGGGTCAGTTCACCTCCGGAAATACCGGAATCGCTCAGCGTGCGGCCTTGGCGGGAATCGCCGGAGATCAGACTCCTTCCCAGAAAATGGCCGAGCAATACCTGAAAAGAAGGGATTTGGTTTTGGGCTTGTTGAGAGATATTCCGGGAATCAAAACCCATGTGCCTGAGGGAGCTTTTTATTTCTTCCCTGATGTGACCGCTTTCTTTGGCAAGTCAGCTCATGGCCATACTGTCAATAATGCCGATGACCTTTGCCTCTATCTTTTGGCTGTAGCCAATGTTTCTTTGGTGACCGGAGGGGCTTTTGGAGCTCCAAATTGTGTGAGAATTTCTTATGCGGCATCCGAGGAGGAATTGGTAGAAGCCCTGAAGCGAATTAAGAAGGCGTTGGGTGATTTAGCCTGACCGATACTAGCTCTTCAATCAGCCCCATTTTTGGGGCTGTTTTTTTGCCTTATCATAAAGCCTTATTTTTGACATAAATCTTTTCCCATGCCTGAATTACTCGTCATCACTCCCGTCAAAAATTCGGTGGAAACCACCCTGGATACCGCCAAAGCCATCCGAAATTCCAGTGTGAGGGTGACGCACGTGATTTTTAATGACTTCAGCACCGAAGAGACCAAGGCAGTTTTAGAAAAAAACAAGGCTGAAATCGGTTACGAACTGATTCACTTAGAGGATATTACAGGTCATCCATCACCCAATTATAAATTGGTGCTCCAAATTGCCCAAAAGCGAGCCTTGGAAGAAAAGCTTCCTCTGCTGGTCGTGGAGTCGGACGTGGTAATTCATCCGGATACGATCGAGAAGCTTCTCCAAGCTATGAAAAAGGATGGTAAATCCGGTTTGGTTGGCTCGGTGACTGTAGATGATAAAGGGGTGGTGAATTTCCCATACCTGAAATTCAAGGGAGTCAAAGAACCGGAAATTCTGACAAACCGAAGCCTGAGTTTTTGCTGTACTTTGTTTTCTCCTGAGTTTTTAGAAAGCTATTCCTTTACAGGATTGGACGAAGCCAAGGACTGGTACGATACCTTTATTTCGAAAAAGGCGATCGAATTGGGCTTTCAAAACCGGGTCTTGATGAATGCTCCTGTTTGGCATCGTCCACATGCCAGCCGACCTTGGAAGCAACTCAAATATACCAATCCGCTCAAATACTATTTTCTGAAGTTTTGGAAGGGTTGGGATAAAATCTGATTAAAGCTTGCCTAGAAGTTTGAGGAGGGTATTGTAGGGTTTTGACCAAGTTCTTTGGAATCGCAAAGGACCATTCAACTCCCTTTCGAAAAACTCAGGATGTTTGGCATTGAGGTAGGCAATCCGCTCTCTCTTTTTTTGGGTGGTTCCGGTCTTTTTTCTTTTGCTCCCAGAATGAATTCTGTAATGAAACCCCAGGATTGGAAGTTTGACGACTTCTCCACCGTCTTTTAAAATTTTGATCCAGAATTCCCAATCTTCTCTTCCCATGATCATATCCTCTGAAAATCCCCCCACTCTTTCCCAATCCACTCTTCGAACTAAAGAACAGGCAAAGATCATATTGTCTCGGGCTAGGAGCGAAATACTGAAAGGTTTTAGTTTCCAGGGTTTTCTTCCAAACTCACCAAACTTTTCTGCTTCACAATAGACGACCTTTACTTCAGGTCGAGCATCCAGCACAGCAGAGGCTTGGGAGAGGTAATCCTGAGAAATTAAATCATCGGCACCTAAAGGGAAAAAATAATCTCCGGAAGCAAATCTGCCCCCTGTATTTAGGGCAGCGCTTACCCCAGCATTGGCCTGATTGATGACTTGTAGGATGGATGGGTGTTTCTGTCTGAATGATTCTGCTATTTGCTCAGAGGAATCTGTAGAACCATCGTTGACAATGATAATTTCCAAGGGCCTGTGGATGGAGTTGAGGGCCGATTGGATGGTTTCTGCTAAGTATTTTTCCCCGTTGAAAACAGGAATGATTACTGAGACTTTGGAGCTTTCCATAGTAGGGTCTCGTTGAATTTGAAAGGTGCAACTTTCCATTAAAGGTAGGCCAAATTTAGTTTTAACCAGTTTTGTATGGAATTGTCCAAAAAATAATTTGGATAATTCTAGTTTGTTCTTAAATTGGTTTGGTGATTAACAACTTTTCTCGAAAATACTTTTGAAAAAATGTGATTCTACGGAGTCCATTTTTCGAACTCTAACCGTTTGTAGAACCTTGGCGAAAGCCAAGGTTCTTTTATTTAACTTGTCCCTGATTTAACTTTTCTGGATGAAAATAGGGATTTCTCTTCTTTCGATGGTTTTGATCTTTGGGTCTTCTTGGGCTCAAAGGTCGACTTACGATTCCACCTATATTGAGAAGACAGTGGACCAAATGATCCTAAGGACCTACGTGTCCAGAAAATATACCAATCTGGATTATGGAAAATCTGTTGGGCTTTATGAGCCGAATAGCGGATTGAATCTTGGGGTGGGAATCACCTATCAGCGATTTACACTGAATATCGCAGCCCCCTTTGGATTTCTCAATCCTAATCGGATAGAGGATTGGCCTCAATTTTTGGACCTTCAGCTTCATTCTTATCCCCAAAACTGGATTTTCGACCTATTCCTGCAGTTTTATAGAGGGTATACCCTCTCTGATTTCCAGGATTCCGGGGCGGAATACCGTCGTAGGGATCTTCGACTCGTCAAACTTGGCCTGAGTGCCAATTATCTTTTCAATGGAGAGAAGTTTTCTTTTGAAGCAGCATTTCACCAATCCGAAATCCAAAAAAGATCTGCTTTTTCTCCTATGTTGGGTTTTGAGGTTTATCGGGTACGGATTAGCGGAGATTCTTTGCTTATTCCAGAGGAACTGGGTGTTCCGGGCAATTACTCGAGAGGGGACTTTTTTCAGATTGGACCCAGTGCGGGCTTAGCAGGTACCTTGGTTTTTGGAAATGGTTTTTTTATCACCGGTGCTGCCTCTGCCAATCTGGGTCTTGGCACAGGGAAAGCAGATGAAAATAAAGACAGCAGGGCAATAAGTTTGATGCCAGGCTATAATCTCCGGGGCTTTGCTGGATACAATGGACGAAAGTTTTCAATCAATGGTAGCTATGTGTTTAAAAACCTGCTTCTTGCTGAGATTCAAGGTATCTCTCAAGAGGCCAATACCGGGAATTACCGGGTCAATTTGGTGTACAAAATTCACCCCGGACCTAAGTTGGATAAGACGTTTACCAAATTCAATCCCCGTCAAATACTAAAACGGATGTTCAACTGATCGTTGATTTATTTTTAGCTTTGGGAGTCAACAACCAATTTTCCCATCGTTATGAATGATTCATTTGGAATCCTCCAATCCTTGAAAAGAATAGGGGTAGACCCCCAAAATCCGGGAACCTCCACTGGCAGTGTTTGGATGGATTCAGGAGAATCCCATCTCCCTTCTTACTCTCCGGCTGATGGACAGCTCATCGGAAAAGTTCAGCAAACATCCGCTGAAACCTACGAGCAAGTGATTACTCAGGCTCAAATGGCTTTTGAAACCTGGAGAACCATCCCCGCTCCCCAAAGAGGTGAGGTCGTAAGGGAAATAGGAAATGCATTGAGAGAAGTCAAAGCCGATTTGGGTAAGCTGGTATCTTACGAAATGGGTAAATCCTATCAGGAAGGCCTGGGAGAAGTACAGGAAATGATCGATATCTGTGATTTTGCGGTTGGTCTTTCCCGTCAGCTTTATGGATTGACCATGCACTCGGAGCGCCCTGGGCACCGGATGTACGAGCAGTGGCATCCCTTAGGAATAGTCGGAATTATTTCAGCCTTCAATTTCCCTGTGGCTGTTTGGTCATGGAATGCTGCCATCGCATGGGTCTGTGGGGATGTATGCGTTTGGAAGCCTTCCGAAAAAGCTCCCCTCTCCGGAATAGCCTGTCAGAAGATCGTATCAGGGATTTTTGCCAAACACGGAATGCCCGAGGGAATTTCAAACCTGATCGTAGGGGACTACAAAGTTGGAGAGTGGATGACACAGGATACAAGGGTTCCATTGATTTCTGCGACAGGATCAACCCGAATGGGAAAAATCGTCGGAAAAACCGTGGCTGAAAGATTGGGTAGATCACTTTTGGAATTGGGCGGAAACAACGCCATCATCATCACCGAAAATGCGGACTTGGATATGGCGATCCGAGGTGCACTATTTGGTGCAGTGGGTACTGCCGGACAGCGTTGCACGACTACGAGGAGGTTAATCATCCAGGAAAATGTCTACGAAGAAGTCAAATCCCGTCTGGCATCGGCCTATTCCAAGCTAGTGATTGGCAATCCTTTGGACGAAAAAAATCATGTAGGCCCGCTAATCGATCAGGATTCTGTCAAAAATTACCTTAGGGCCATTGAGAAGGTAAAAGCCGAAGGTGGAAAGGCTGTAGTAGAAGGGGGTGTCCTCGAAGGACCTGGATTCGAATCCGGCTGCTACGTGAAGCCTGCGATCTACGAAGCGGAGAATCATTTCGAAATCGTACAACACGAGACTTTTGCCCCCATCCTATACTTGATCAAATACAAAACTCTTCCCGAGGCAATAGCCTTGCACAATGGGGTCCCTCAGGGCCTTTCTTCTGCGATCATGACTACGAATATTCGGGAAGCAGAGGCTTTCCTTTCGGCTGCAGGTTCGGACTGTGGAATCGCCAATGTGAATATCGGTACTTCCGGTGCTGAGATCGGAGGGGCATTTGGAGGAGAAAAAGAAACTGGTGGAGGACGGGAATCCGGCTCTGATTCTTGGAAGGCCTACATGCGCCGTCAGACCAATACGATTAATTACTCGACATCTTTGCCCTTGGCACAGGGGATCAAGTTTGATATTTAAAGTATTGTCTGCTTTGCCTTCCAAACCAAATTATTTCTAATTATTGGGTCGGAAGTCGGATGACCGAGGTCCGATGTGTTCCATATTTTCACATTTGCCTTAGAGCTTGAAAGGTCGTCCTTCCTAAAGATTGGAAGCCGCGATACAGGTTCAAATATCAAAAACTTGCTCTTTCTATTTGGAAGAGCAAGTTTTCTTTAGGCTAAAATGGAGAATCAGCTTTCTCCGGACAGTAATTGACTTTTGATTTGCTGAAGTTCGGCTACTTTTTCTTCACTTACAGCGGGATAGTGAAGATTTAACCCGTCCAATGCGGATATGATCGCCGAAGCGACGGCAATTCTTGCGTAGGATTTATTGTCGGCGGGAATGACGTACCAAGGGGAGTCCTTGGTTGAGGTTTGCCGGATTGCTTTTTCGTAGGCTTTCATGTAGTCTTCCCAATATCCTCTTTCCTTGATATCACTGGTGCTGAATTTCCAGTTTTTGTTTTTATCTTCTATCCGATCCAAAAAACGCAGTTTTTGCTCCTCTGGAGAGACGTGCAGGAAGATTTTGATGATTTTGGTCCCGTTCCGATCCAGGTATTTTTCAAAATTCCGGATATCCTCGAGACGTTGATCCCAGATTTTTTTGGTGATGAGTTTTTGAGGAAGTTTTTGACTTCTCAAAATTGCCTCATGGACGCGTACGACCAGCACTTCCTCGTAGTAGGATCGGTTGAAAATACCGATACGTCCTCTTTCGGGTAGTTCTTTAAGGCATCTCCAAAGGAAATCATGGTCCAATTCTTCTGCACTGGGAGCCTTGAAAGAGGTCACATGACAGCCCTGAGGATTGACTCCTGAAAGCACATGCTTGATGGCTCCGTCTTTACCTGCAGCATCCATGGCTTGGAAAATCACCAATAAAGACCATCTGTCTTGCGCATAGAGGACTTCTTGCAATCGGGTCAATTCCTGAATTCCTTGCTCCAGAGCCTCTTTCACCAAGGGCTTATCCTCGGGGCCCAGTTCCATTTTGGGCTGGGTAGAAAAATCCTTCAGCTTAAAGTCTTTTCCATTTCCAACACAGTATCTTTTTGCCAGCTTCTTGGCTCTACGGATGATTTCCTCATCGCTCATTTTCTTGAGAGCCTCTTTGGTAAGTTTTTCCACTTGTATCATAGTTTGTCTGAAATGAAGGATTCCTATTTGGGCATCGAAATCCCAGGTTTTATCCTTCCATGATTTTTATCTTTTTGGAATAAGGATAAATTACATCAAGTAAAACCGATATCCAATGATTGACTCAGGATTGTAACCTTTCTGTATCGGAATCGGTAGGGTTAGAAAAAAGAATTCAAGTATGAAAAAAATATTGGTGGCCACCGGAGGTGGAGATTGTCCGGGATTGAATGCTGTAATCAGAGGGATTGTAAAACGGGCCTCACAGGAAAAAGACTGGGAGGTCTGGGGAAGTTATGAGGCGCTAAACGGGCTGATGGAGGAACCTACCCGACTGATCAGACTTGACGAAAAGGTGGTCTCTGGAATCCATGTGACAGGAGGCACCATTTTGGGTACCACCAATAAAGGCAATCCGATGAGCTTTCCCGAAAAGCAGCCCGACGGTTCCATCCGGGTAGTCAACCGGATTCCTTGGCTGGTAGATCGGCTGAAAAGCAAAGGCTTCGACGCAGTGATCAATATCGGTGGAGATGGCTCACAGGCAATTTCACAGGCACTTTTCGAGGCAGGGATGCCTGTGGTAGGAGTTCCCAAAACCATAGATAATGACCTGTCCAGTACAGATTTTACCTTTGGTTTTCAGACGGCGGTACAGACAGCCACGGATTCCTTTGACCGACTGGTCACCACGGCCAACAGCCATCACCGGGTGATGATCATGGAGGTGATGGGCAGAAATGCCGGTTGGATCGCTCTTTACACGGCCATTGCCGGTGGGGCGGAAATCTGTTTGATTCCCGAAATCCCCTATGATCTCAATAAAGTCTTGGAAAAAATCCGAAGTCGCTACAACAACGGTCGGGGCTTTGTCAACATCGTGATTGCAGAAGGTGCCACCGCCAAAGACGGAACTGTCACTGCTACTCAAGGGGAATTGGGGAGGCATGCTGTACGCCTCGGTGGGGTTTGCTTTACTTTGAGCGAGCAATTGAAAGAGGCAGGATTGGAAGCCGATGTGCGAGAGACTGTTTTAGGACATACTCAAAGAGGTGGGACGCCGGTAGCTTTCGACCGGGTGATCGCTTCTGTCTTTGGAGTGAAGGCGATGGAGTTGGTTTTGGAAGGGAAATTTGGCCAATTGGTCGTCCTTCAGAATAATGACTTCATCTCAGTTCCCATCAAAGAGGCGATAAGTGATTACAACTTTGTCAATCCGCGTGGCACACTGGTTCAGGCCGCCAAAGGATTGGGTATTTCATTCGGAGATTAAATTCTTAAAACTAAATATCCGAAATAATACCAAAAAACGAATTTCCTCAGCTGATTGGGCTGGATGACCCAAGTCAGCAGATCGATGAAGCTGAATTTTAGGCCTGTTTGAAAGATTTTGTGAACCGAGGCCTTTTTGGCTAAACAGCAGATATTAATGTTTTAAAATAGCAACAACCAATTCAGCCCCTATGACCTACGCTAAATTCCATTCTTCCCAAAGAATCCAAATTGGATTTTTCTTCCTGCTTTTTTTTCTCCTCTATGCTCAGGGATTCTCCCAGATTCCCAGGCAATACTTGGATATCTCAGTTTCCCCAAGCAAGATGGACTGGAATTACCAGCTGGGAGAGAAAGTTGAATTCATCGTTTCGGTGACTCAGTCCGGGAGGCCAATCCCAGTGGAAAATGTGAGGTACTTTGTGAAGGAAGAGAAAATGGAGCCACTAAAGGAAGGAGCTTTGCAATTGAAAAATGGTACCGCAACCATCACTGCACCGGGGATGAAAACCCCGGGCTTTCTTCGCTGCGAGGTTTTTGCTACGATTGATGGGAAGGAATATAGAGGATTGGGCACGGCTGCTTTTGAAGCAGAAAAGATTCAGCCGACCGTATCCATGCCTGCAGATTTTGAGGCTTTTTGGGGTGCAGGAAAAGAGGAATTGGCCAAAGTCCCCATGGACCCTAAAATGATCCACATTCCGGAGCGAAGCACAGAAAAAGTAGATGTCTATCACGTCAATTTCCAAAATGTCAGAAACAGCAGAATCTATGGGGTTTTGACCGTTCCAAAAGGAGAGGGCAAGTTTCCGGCAATCCTTCAAGTTCCGGGTGCCGGAATCAGGCCCTATTCCGGGGATATTGCCAAAGCCGCGCGTGGAGCCATCGTTTTGCAAATCGGAATTCATGGGATACCCATTGATATGGCTCCAGAAGTATATGGCAATCTGGGAAGCGGGGCTTTGAATGGTTATTGGAATTTTAATGTGCAGGACAAGGATATCTACTACTATCGTAGAGTGTATTTAGGAGCTGTTCGGGCTGTTGATTTTCTTGCTTCATTACCCCAGTACGATGGAGAAAATCTTGCCGTACAGGGGGGGAGTCAGGGAGGAGCACTGGCTATTATCACTGCTGCTTTGGATTCCCGGATCAAATACCTAGTGTCCTATTATCCGGCCTTGAGTGATATGACGGGTTACTTGGAGGGCAGGGCAGGGGGATGGCCGCATATTTTGGCACCGGCCAATCAGAAGTACTACAATTTTCCAAAAGCCATAGAAACTTTGGCTTACTATGACGTGGTCAATTTTGCCCGGATTTTAAAAACTCCCGGATTTTACTCCTGGGGATACAATGACGACACCTGTCCGCCCACATCCTACTATTCGGCATACAATCAAATCAAAGCCCCCAAGGAAGTCTTTGTGATTCCCGAGACGGGACACTGGACCTTTCCTGAGCAGGGAGTCAAGGCGGATAACTGGCTTTTTGAAAAGTTGGGAAAGTAAGGTTTTATTTGAAAGGCAGGACTAAATCGGGATTTTCAGCGTAAAGGTGGGAAGATTTCTTGGTGGTCCATTTCCTATCACGGGCTGGTGGACCGCTTGAGATTCCAGGCTAAGTTTGGCCGCCATTCGGGCATTTCTACCTGAAGCCAAAAAAAGAGGGATACTGACACCAATACTCAAAAAACCGGTATAACCTAAGACGGCAATAGCGGTGGTATTGTCCGAGCCATCCGATGAATCAAATCCTTTGGGGAGAGCCAGGGAAGTTAAAGATGCCGCGAGGCCCGTGCCGAGTAGAATCCATGAAGCTTTGTACTGCTTGTCGCTTTTCTTGATTAGTTCTTGCTGATAAGAAAAAGAAGGAGCCGTTTGGGCTTGAATGGTGTGAAACAAAAGCAAAAAAACAAGAGTGATCCAATAAGGCTTCATCGTTTTTGTGAGTTTAAGGGTAGTGAAAATTTAAGTGCAGGATATCCCCTGAAGTGCGCATTCATTCTGTGAAGGGGCTCTATTTGGGCAATATCCAGACTGAGTTTCCCGGCTTTCCGTGCAGAGGAAGCCGAACCAATCAAAATGGGAATACTGACCAAAGTAGCAATACTTCCTGCGGTCATCAGCATCACTCCACTGCCTCCAGCGACATCGGAGCCGTTTCCCCATCCGATTCCAAAGAGTACCGTGCCTAGTAGGGTAGCACCGACTCCGGAAGTCAGAAGAATGATTCCGGTCTTTTTCTGTCGTTCACTTTGCTTGATGTATTCTTGGACGAGCAATTTTCTGGAGTCTTCCTGAGCCAGTGCCGGTTGGAAAAGAAGAGAAAAGAGTAGGGTAAATGAAGCCAGAATAATTTTCATAAAAGGAGGAAGTATTGAACTAGGTGAAAATTTCGGAAAAGCATTGTATCCAGCCTAAGATGATTAATTTCGGTCAAAACAGCTAGAATCAGGTCTCAATGGCAAGAAAATAAATGGAAAGAATGCTTTTTTCTTATTACCCATGAAATTCTTTTTTGAATTAAGAAAAATGAAATTTTATTCTGTAAATTAATCTTGATAAACCCTATAAATTTTTTGCTTATGCCCGCACAACCCTTAGAATTGATATTGGCTCGGCAATTTGCAGATAGCTTGAGTATGCCTGTATTCATTGTCGATACAGAAGGCAATCTTCTCTTTTACAATGAGCCTGCCGAGGAAATTTTCGGATTACGATTCAGCGAGACAGGGGGCATGAGACTGGAAGAATGGGCTACCCTATTCCGGCCCATTGATGAGGAAGGAAATCCGCTTCCACCTGAAGGATTGCCTTTGGTCAAGACCCTTACCAATCAAATCCCTGCAAGCGGATCTTTTTATATCAATAACCTCAAAGGTGAGCGGATTTTGATCTCGGTGACAGCCTTGCCAGTGATCGGCAGGTCCAATCGGTATTCAGGAGCTTTGGCCATCTTTTGGAAAACCAAATTGCAATGAAGGTAAAAGTTTGGGGATGTCGCGGTTCTCTTCCTGCTCCTGGACCTGAAACGGTGGTCTATGGAGGCAATACCTCCTGCGTACAGGTGACTCAGGGGGAGACATTTCTTATTCTGGACGCGGGTTCCGGAATTCAGCGATTGGGAAAATACCTTAATCCCAAAGTCAAGGAAATCCACATTTTACTTACCCACCTGCATATCGATCACATGATGGGCTTGGGATTTTTCCAACCTCTATACAACCCGGACGTCACCGTACATATCTGGGGACCTAGCTCAGGAAAAGAATCCCTGCTCAAAAGGCTGAGAAGATATTTTTCACCTCCCCTGTTCCCGGTAATGTTCAGCGAACTTCCCAATCATCCGGTCATCCATGAGTTGGGGTGTGATGATTTTGTTTTGGGTGAGTTGAAAATTCACAGCGAATATGTCTGTCATCCAGGTCCTACCCTAGGCTATCGGGTTACTGATGGTAAGGCAGTATTTGCCTATATTCCTGACCATGAGCTGAGTTTAGGCTCATCCAACTTTCCTAATGACCCGGAATGGACCAGTGGGTTTGAAGTTGCCAAGTTTGCCGATCTTCTGCTGCATGATGGTTCCTACAATGCCAAGGAATACAGCACCAAGATAGGTTGGGGGCATAGTTCGGTCCGGGATGCAGTTGCCTTCGGCAAAATGTGCAAAGTCAAGAAGCTGGGGATTTTTCATCATGAACCCATGCATTCTGATCATCAGTTGGAGCAGATTCTTTCTACTTCACTGAGGAATCAACATCTGAACTTTGATGTGGCTTTGTGCGGCGAGGGGGATGAATTTGAGATTTAAAGCCAGTCAAATTAGGCCATTTCCCTCCACTAGATCCCATTTAGTAGAAAGGGTGCCCAATATTTAGGATGCCTGAATACATCTCCTCCTTCTCCTGTAGCCAAGGCCCTTTTGATCAGATTCAGGGAGACAAAAGGATCCTCCCCGTCTACAATCACTCGTTTAAACAGGTTTTGCATGGTCAGAGAAGTACTGAAATCATTCACCGGCCAGAGAGACAGGAGCGTTCGGTTGGCTCCGGCAAGCAGAAAAGATGAATTGAGTCCGTTAATTCCTTCCCCACCTACGAGTGCTCCAAGACCGGTATCACAGGCACTGAGAATGGCCAAATCGGCCTGCAGCTGAAGCCGGGCGATCTCTGGGGATAGGAGAAAGGTATCCTCATTGCCGTCTCCTTCGTTGGGTTGACTCATCATCACCCCGCTTAATTCCGGAATAATGTCCACTGTAAAACCATGGGTGGATAACATCACCATTTTATAGTTTTTCAGTTCTCCGCTGTTGCTGAGCTGCTTGAGGTAGCTCTCTTTCATGTTCATGCCCGTTACCACCTTTACGTCCGGGCTGAGTGTTCCTACAAAGGTAACCTCATCCAGGGTTCCCTGTAAATAATCAGCCCCTCCAAAACCCATAGATTGCAGTTCCTTTTTGAAATTGAAGTCACTCCTTGAAATTTTCTCGCTGAGAGACTCCGAGATGGCGTAGAAATCATTGATCCCTCTCGCTGTGCCTTTGACATTGCCGCTGGGCTGATAAATCGCTCCACCCATGACCAAGGCTGGTTTTCTATGGGATGAGTAGGTACGGTTTTTCAGGATTTTCCAGACACTCACCGAGGGGATATACCGGACATTGTGCGTCTCGATAAGATATTGGTTTTGCCGATTGATAAATGCCTCAAAGGGCAGGTAGTTCAGCTCATTGCTGGCTCCAATGATCAGATTCGGGTAGGTGGCAAGCAGCTGGGCCACAGGCTCCAAGGTAAATCGATACCAATGCTTCAAAAAGGCATTGCGTACCGGGTCCAGCTTGGGGTCCTCTTCTTTGAACAGCTCCCGGGTCCACTCTACGATGGTCTTGAAATCATCCTCCCTGAAACTTTGCTCCTTGCTGGCATAGGTGATAAAATTTCCATCTACAATGTCATTGGAATAGTCCTGCATGAAGCTATTGTAGGAAGGAGGAATTCGCTTGGACCGGTCAGTAAAGTTCTTTTTCAGCCCGATCCAGTCATCAATAGGGTAATTGTAAAAAGCCTGAGCTGAATTTTTGGTGATCGCATTGATGATGATTTCTCCCGGACCTGTAAGGGTGTAGTAAAGCAAAAGATCCTGTGGACCCAGCAGAGCTTGTGCTTCCTCAATCGTTACCGGCCGGGCATTGGGACTCAATCTGTCCCGAAGAAATCTTCCCCGATTGTCATCCTGCGCCGCAAAAAGTGCCTTGGAATCCTCCAACTTCTGATAAGCCATGACCAGTCCGATGTAGGCCTCGCTTCGCTGATTCATCAGGGTAAGCCGCTGCTCCGGACTGAGGTTTTTCCTTACGTTTTCGGTCAAGTCCACAGCTTTTTTGAAGTAATTGGCTGCAGAGCGGTAGTCTTGGTCGTAGTAGTAGAAAAAGCCCAGACTGCTCGCTGTGATTTCAGCCATATTGTACTGGCCGGACTTCATGTAGCTTGAGTAGAGCCGATCGGAATTTTCCTTGGCCTCGGCTTTTTTGCCCTGCTGCCATAGGACAATGACATAATTTCCTCTGACGGTATTCTCCAAGTCGGTAAAGCCACCCCTTTCAGACAGTCGCAAAGCAGAAAGAATAAACTCTGCAGCCCGCGCCCTTTCGGAAGGAACGGCACTGTACAAAAAGTATTTCCCTATATTGTTTTGGGCATGGGCCCGGTAGAGATCATTGTCTATTTTATCTGCGAGTGCAAGGAGACTATAGGAACTCTGTAAACTTTCTTCCTCCAGCTTGAGCTGAGTTTCATACATGATCTGATAGTAGAGATAGGTGGCTTCCGAGGAGGTGGGCGCAGACAGATTTCTGATTTCGGCTACTGCACGTCGAATATTCAGTAAGGCGGACTGATAGTCGTAGTTGACAAAAAGGAGATTGCCTTTGTACTGGAAAGCCAAAGATCTGAAAAAGGCCTGTTCTTGTTTATTTGGCTCGGACTTTTGAAGATACCGATCCAAACCTTTCCGAGCTTGGATATAGTTGGCTTGCTGATAGGCATTGACTGATTTGAGGAAGGCGGCCATCAATTCGATATTGGGATTGAATGGCTTTTTCAAATTCAATCGACCCACAGCCTGATCCAATTGGGGACAGGCTTGTCCCTGCATCATGGGACCAATACAGCCAGAAAAAGCCTGGGCTGTTTGGATATCCAATGGAGTCTCGGCAGCTACCTGATTTACCAAAGAAATATAATTGGAAAGCTCAGTTCGGGAAGCCATTTCCATAGCGACTTTTGCGTCATGGATGACTTCCTGCTTGTATTCAGGAAATGTGGCCAACTGAAAGCCCCATGCCAGATGTTTTTTGGCTTCTGCCGTATTTCCTGCCAAAAAATAATAGAGCGACAGGAGGCTATTGGAGGCAGCGTCGGTAGGATTGAGCTGGTACATGACGTCCAGTTGTTTCTTTGCCTCCAGGTTTTGACCTCTGCAGAGCAAGAAGTAGCCGTTGAGTGCATAGCCAGCATAATCGTCATTGAAATACTTGATCAGCTGCTCTGAATTGGTCTTCATGGTCAGCGCATTTCTGGCTTCCATTCCGGATTTGAAGTTTTGGATCAGGGAGAAATAATCGGGCCCTCCCTGTGCCTTGGTCTGACCTAGTCCAAAGGCCGAAAAAAGAAGTAGAAATAACAGTTTTTTCATCTTTTCAGGATTTACTGGCAATTGC
Organism: Algoriphagus confluentis; assembly: GCF_036245625.1. Classification (NCBI taxonomy): domain Bacteria; kingdom Pseudomonadati; phylum Bacteroidota; class Cytophagia; order Cytophagales; family Cyclobacteriaceae; genus Algoriphagus; species Algoriphagus confluentis. The sequence goes on along the minus strand of NZ_BTPD01000017.1, from coordinate 32,466 downwards.
CGCTAAACCATTCCTTTTTCTCTCGGGCATTGGGATACTTGACTGTCACATCTGCCGTCCAGCTATCGCCCTGACTTTGGATCGTGAAAAAGGAAAGGACAGGGAAATTGCCATTGTACTTTTGGGTTTCGGCGATCTTTTGTAGGCTTAGCTCATTTCCCGATGAGTCGTAGGTGAAAACAAAAAAAGCCTGTCTGTCCATGCCGTTGGACTGATAGCGGGATACACGAAGGACAGCCTTGTTGCCATTGGAGCAGTTGCAGATTCGTCCGATGGCCATTTCCTGAGGATTACCGATTCTGAACTGTTCCGTACGTACAAAGTCCAGATTGGTCACGTCCACACCGGTGATGGTCTCGTAGTTGAGCTGATAGGTGGGGGGAAGGTTGACAAACTTGGAGATGTATTCTCCATACCAAGAGGGTTTCAGAGCTTTTTCCTGCTCTTTTCTTGCCTTTTCTTCCTCGAGATAATTATTGCGTTTTTCATCCTTTTTAGCCAGATAGGTGGACTTGGATTCGGAGAAGGCAATGGTTCCTGTTTTTTCGCAGGAAGTCCTTGTCTTTTTTGCTAAATAATGCTGGAATACAGGCTTTGCCCGATCTGCGTCTTTTTCAGCAAAATATAAAATCCACACGTGGTCCTTCGTAGCTCCATACGTGGAGAATGGGAAGTTTCCGCAAAAGCTTTCTTCCGGGAAATAAGACTGGGCTGCGTTGCCTTTCAGACGTTTGCCTTCTCCTTTTCCCGGCTCGATGAAGTATCTCCATTCGACTTGTTTTCCTTCAGGGGCCTTGCTATCCCATGCATAAAGGGTTACCATTCCCGGGGGAAGGTGTTCATCTTTCCAGAAGGCATTTCCCGGAAGCTCGGTATCTACGGCCGGTTTAGGGATCATTTCACCGATATCCAGATACCTGAAGGTCTGATCCCGGGTGAAATAGATATAGCGGTGGTCGTTGCTGATGGAAGCTTTGTTGATAAACTCCTTGGACAAAAACTGAATATTGGAGACGTTTCCCTCCTGCTTCACCCGAAAGAATCCCTGGTACTGTCCCTCCGAAAAAAAGACCATCCAACCCCGGGTATCGTATCCGAGGATTTGCTTGACTTGGTGGTTTTGGAAGTCGGGAAAGAGCTCTTTGTCTCCAATTTCCATCACAAATCTTCGATAGGAGTTTTTCACCTGAAACACAAACTCACTCAGGTCCGGAGCAGCATCGATAAATTTGAAGTCGCTGAATGCAATCGGCTGTCCGTCAAAAGTCAAGGGGAAACTTTGCACTACCTGTTCGGTGGAGGTATCCCAAAGTGTCACCCGGTCATGGCCCACGATGAGAACTTGGGTTTGATCGGAGTTGAACTCTATCCCCAGATTATTTCTTTCATACCACTGATGAAGATCCTGAGCCTGAAGAGAACATACGATCAGACCCAGTTCGAAAAATAGAATCGCTCTCATGGGCTTACATATTTCGGATTACCTCGTCCTTCTTGAAGTAGCCCTTTTTGCGGATGGATCCATCCTTATTGAACCAAAAGCCCAAGCCCTCCCGCATGTTCTTTTTCCACATACCGATATAGACAGAACCATCGTTGGCGTAGCTGTACTTGCCAAAACCTTCCCGGTCCCATCCGTCCATGGATCCCAAATACATGCTGCCGCTGGGGAAAGTATGAATGATCGGTGTGCTTGGGCTTTCCTTTTTGAAAAATCCCATAGCCAGCTGCTTTCCGGAGGTCTGATAGATTCCAAAAGCGTCGATGCAGTTTCCGACGCAGTTGGGTCGATTGGAAAGTTTACCAAGGTATTCGGTATCTGCATTTTTCCGGGGTTCACCGTCTTTGTACACTCTTGCCCAGTCGAGATTTTTCCCTATCATCTGAAAAGCGTTTCCGTTCAGATTGCCATTGACCATTTCTGCAAGAAAAAGCTGTCCGGAATGCGGTACTTCCATGATTTGAACTAGCTCAGCTTTTCCTTCGAGGTTGAAATAAGTGTAGAATTTAGTTCCGTCAGGATGGACATGGTAATTGGGGCCGATCATTTTATCCCCGAGGGTAAATCCATAAATAGTCCCACCTTTTCCGTCATCCATTTGGAGAAATTCCACTCCCGAAAGTTCTTTTTCGGAGACTTGGGCTTGGAGAGAAAAGAAGGAGAAAAGACAGATCAGAATCAGAACGAGGCGTTTCATGGTGATGGTTTTTATTGAGACTTAAAAATCCATCACGGGTAAAAAAAATGCCATACGACAAATGCCCTATTCCTTAGAGTAAATGGAAGTCATTCCGGCTATGAGAAAATATCCCTATTAAATAATCAGCTCGAAATACGCTAAAACTGCTTCAAATAAGTGATTTTTGAAATCAAAGACTGATTGTTCACCGGGCTTTCTTGGAAGCTACTTTCATTAAAGACTAAGAAAAGAAAGCTAAGCGGTGCGAATTCCCAGCTTCCACGGACGTTGATCCGGGCACTTTTGGTCAAGGAGTTGTATTGATAAAAACCCGAAAGCTGCAATCGGGGATTGGCAGCCACGCGAATTCCGGCGGTCCACAAGTCTGCTGTGAAATCCGTCCTGTTTTCCCCGAAATCCTCAAATGCATTATGCTCTATACTAAAGTCCAAAGCGAAATAAGGACTTGGAGCCACTCTTCCTCCGACTGTCAAGGAATTGAGACTGCCATCGTAGTAGCTTCCGGTGGTAAACTCAGAGTTAAGAGATAGTTTTTTGGATTGGTCTGTTCGATAAACAAATTCATGCCGGATAAACTCATATTGTCCCGCCGGAATAGTTTGCCCGAGGATGTCAAAAGAGAAATCAAAGTTCTGCCAAGTAGGAGTGATGGTGTAAGTTATCAACCCATTTGTTTTGGTAATGATGTAGATCGGGAAAACATCCACACTGACTTCCTGAGTCGCCAAGGTGGAAGCCGTCTGATACCAGTTCACAAAAAAGCCAGGATCAGCCCTTCGCACCCATTTGGAAAGCCAACCTCTGGCCGGTCTCCAGATGTAATAGCCTCCGGGATTGTGATAGATGACATTTTGGGCAAAGACAAAGCCCATTCCAGGATGGTATTTTTGATCTACATACCGGGTAAGCCATCCGGCGTAAAAATTATTGGGCGTATATCCTGCAAAAAAAGAGGCGGCTACACCCATGCTGTCGGAGTTGTTTTGACGGGAACCTGAGACCAAATAGCTGATTGTCAATTCATCTTTGGGACGGATAAATCCATCTACGGTGACGGTGGTGTTGGACTGTTGGATTCGTCCATTTTCCGGATCAGCTTCGTCAATTCTCTGTGTAAGCATAACGCCGATGTTGTTTTGCTCACCGTAGTTTTTGAGATAGCGGGCCACCCCAAAATTGACCGCAGACTGAAAGGGGGTACCTCGTTGATGAACATAAAGTCCAGCGAGGCTTCGCTCCTGATTTCTGTCTGTAAATCGCACCCCTGCATCAATGGGCACTGGATCAGCATTGAATTGGGAGTTAGATAATCCAATAGTCCGGCTGAAAAAGGGTCGGATATCTTCATTATCCGCTCCGGCATAGACTCCGTTATTTTCCAGGAAAAACTGTCTCCTTTCCGGGAAAAAGACATTGAATCGGGTGAGGTTGTTGACTGCCCGGTCCACATCTGCCTGCGCAAAGTCTGTATTGAAGGTCAAATCGAGAACCGAACTCGGGGACACGGCCCATTTGACTTCACCACCGGCTTTCCATTCAGTAGATTGGGTAGATACTCCCTGATTATCTACTTGCCTATTGACCTGAGCCAAACCATAGGGTTGGATTCGGATATTGACAGAAGGGGGAGGGAGTTCCAAACCTTTCAAATCGGCCGCATAGGTCATTCGATATGGAGTAAATGCCTGCGGAATGGCAGGAGTAACAGAAAACTCATATTTCCTTCGCGCCAATCTTGCCACAGTAATTCCCCAGGTAGGATCATCTGACTCTGTGTACCGAAGGCTTTTGAACGGAATCGCCATTTCGACAAAGTAGCCTGAGTCCATTAAAGAGGTTCGGACTCTCCACAAAGCATCCCAGTCGTTGTCAATGAGACTATCGTCAAAAATTTGTGCATCCCGCTGATTTCCCAAGGGAGTAGACTGAAAGCTGACCGCAAATCGCTTCAGTTGCTGAGGATCGAGCTGTACCAAAAAAATGTCATTCTCTCCAAACCGGAAATCTCTACGAAGATCCTGAACCCGAATCCCTTTTTTTCCCAAGGAATCGGCACAGAATGCCCCGATATATAGATTGTTCTCGTCAAAAAGAATCCGGACCTGGGTGGGAAATTCAACCTGCCCTCCCTGTCGGGGTTCGAGCATAAAAAAGTCCCCATAGTAAGATGTCTGCTTCCAATCCTCTTCATCCAATTTGCCATCCAGAGTGATTTTTCCTTTTGCCTTGGTAGCTTGCATGATAGGCGCTATTTCAGGTGGAGGAAAGTTTTCAGCATTTTGAGCTAGGATATTGGAAAAAGGAGATGCCAACCCTATGAGAATTGCTGCCAGATGTTTACTCAATTTTTTCATTCCAGAGCTTTTCTGGTCTCAAGAAATATCCCCTCATCCACTACGACTCCCTCCCACTCCTGAGTGAAAATCTGATAGTGAAGCTGCTCGGCTTTTTGGGTAATTTTTTCCTTGAATTGCTGGTAAGCGTCATAATCCGTACGGGCCAGATGACTCATTCGATGATGGAAAAAAGACACGGGATTTATCGGAAACCAAGCTCTTGCTCGGGATACTTTTTCAGCTTGGACGGAATCCAATTTCTGAGTTACCTCTGTGAGATATTCCCTATAAGCTGTCATATAGATCCCTTCCAGAGCTCTTTCCGTCCTCAAGCTATCCGAAAGGTCTCGGTTCAGGGCTGAATACTTTTCTAAGACTTTTGCTTTGGTGGGTTCAAATTCCTGCTCATAGATTTCTGTTCTTCCGCTTCGCTTGGCGTCGATCATTTCCAGTGAAAGAGTATTGGGAAACTGCAGGGCTAGGGCCTGCTGTATCGCTCCGGGGATAAGGAGGGCAAAAAGAATCCAAGCCAAGAAGGAAATCAAAGCCTGCCCGGTCTGATGAAGTCGGAACTCGGAAAGGAAAAACAATAAAACCAGCCAAAAGAAAAGGTAAAGGCCAGCCCAAAAGCCCATGGTGCCGATTTCTGCAACCGAAGCTTTCCTATCTCCCATGACCCAGCCAATCAGAAGAAGCAGACCCAGCAGGATCAAAAAGAAGAGAGCCAAGGCAATAAATCGTTGGATTTTCCATTTTTTCCCATTCCCCAGGGTCTCGATCAGCTTGTGGAGCTGTACTTCACGCTCAAAACTTCCAATTTGCATGGTACAGGCAATCAGAACCAAGGGTAAAAGATAAATCCACATCAGTCCAAAGTCCAGACTGCCTAAAGAAATCCGTTCTGGGTTGCTGATCTCAGCTGCCAAATCATGGTCGTAGGGAGAGCTGAACACAGAGACCCGCTTGAAAAAAGGAAAGGATTCAGCCTGACCCACCGAGAATACCATCAAGGGACTAGGACTCAAGCCCACCAAAGGCTGCAAATAGACTAAATAAGCATAAAAAGGAGTCCGAATATTTACCCAAGGACGATTCTCAGGGCCTACTTTCCCTTCTTGATAAAGCTGGAGTGCCTCACTAATCTGATTTTCGGATTCCGATTGAAGTTGGGTCAACATCTCATTTTGATGCAGGTAAACTTGCCGTCCCTTGTACATGCCATAGACAGAGGCCAATAGAAATACGACAAGGATGCTTTTCAGAAATGGGGAGGAAAGAATACTCCTCCATTCCCAATGAATCGCTTGATTCAACTTCATAGGGCAGAGATTTTAGGTTGAACCCGGACGATTCCTACTGTCAATAAGCCGATCCAGGCAAAAAGCAATAACAAAGAAGGAATCTGTTGACGGATCAGGTCAAAGAAGGAGGGTTCCGTATACTGAAAGTCCGCGATGGAATTGAAAAACGCCTGATCTTCTTTGTACCCCCAGTCTCCCGTTCGCGACCCTCCGTAAGCATGCCGCTCATTGAGTGTGCGGATGAAAACCCGGCGGTAATCCTCAGCTTCCTGCAGAAAATCGACCTGATGGAAATTGTCGGTGCCGGCAGCCCCCATGCTCAGACTCTGAAGGTTTCCAAAGGGATTGGGAAGAGATGCCCATTGTACCCAACTTTTTTGCTTTTGCATCTGCTCATGGAGTTCTCCGAAATGCTTATCCCAGACCTGATTGCCAAATTCCTCATCAGCCTGCATCAGCAATCCGTCAAAATTGATCGGAAGCTCGTCCTTGGAGGTAACTCCGTAGGCCTGAAGTACACTGTCTTCGAGGGATTTGAGGGCTTCCTCTTCAGGATTGTGCCCGTCAAGCAGTGCACTGCGATCGGCTTTCATGCTTTCTGCAAATCCAACACGATCCGGCAAAGGATATAGAATTCCTGCCACGGAATAGGTGACTTTGGGATAGAAAATGACCCATACAATCCAGATTCCGAGAAGCCAAGAAAGTGCGGTGTAGGATTTGGTCGTTTTCGAACTCAGCCAAAGTGCCAGGCCAATCACTATCCAATAAAAAAGTCCATAACCCAGAATCAAAAGAAAAGCCCTTGCCAGAATGGGTGTGGAGAAACCCAGTAACCCCATCTGAATTCCCAATGTGAGCAAAACAAAGCCCATCCCAGGAATCCAAAGACTCCAAAGTTTGCCATAGAGAATCTGAGAATAGGGCACTCCCTGTACCAGCAACAGCCGTAATCGGTCTGCATCCCGCTCGCCCCGCACGGATTGGAAGGCAAAAAGCAAGAGTAAAAGAGGGAGGATGATTTGAAGGATCAAAGCAGGCCGTAGCTTCCCAAAACGGGAAAGAAGGTCTCCCTGAGCTGCATCGCTTTGCACCAGTTCGTTTTGCCGGTGGCCTTCCAGGTAGAGGGTTCTTCCCACATAGCCATTTACTCCTTCGTCAAAAGCCGTGAGCGCATGATTTTTCTTAAACACATAGGTTCCGTAGTGTGCAGCAGAGTGAGGATTGCTCGGACCCATGGATTCCCATTGTTGACGGAGATGGGTCTTAGCTTCTGCCTCCATCCGGGCTACTACCCGATACTCCTCCAGACCAGCCCAAGCAGTGAATCCAAGGGCTGCTGCCAGTACGAGTAAGACAAAAACCATCCCCGGCGTTCGGAGGAGGTTTTTCCATTCGGTAGATAGGATTGATTTCATCTGTTTATAATTTGTTTTTCATTTGCCACATGGAATGCCCTGGATAATCATTCCCCTGTGTGAGAAGCATTTTCTTATGGGCATTTCATCTGTTTATTATTTGTTTTTCATTGGTCAGATAGCTTGTCCCGAACTCGATTCGGGAGAATCTCGCATGGATTATAATCCTCCCTCTGTGTGACGCTTTCGTCAGGCTTTCTGCCTCAGACAGGCTCGATTTCATCTGATTATGATTTTTCTTAAAGGCAACATGGAATCTCTACCTGTTGCTGACAGGCTCGATTTCTGGCTATTCGACGATTCCTTGATAGATAAGCTCCAGGTCATTGGCAGTGACCTCGCTGGCATTGACAATTTTTTTCAGTTCTCCATTCTTGAAAATCCCCACCCGGTCGGCCGTCTCTTTGACCCGAAAAAGATCATGGGACACCATCAAAACAGTGGCGCCTTGAGAGGCCACTTTTCGGACTAATTGGGATAATTCCGCACTGGAAAGCGGGTCCAATCCACTAGCCGGTTCATCCAAAAGCAGGAGTTTTGCCTTCTTGGAATAGGCGATAGCCACCCCGACCTTTTGGCGCATGCCTTTGGAGTAAGTTGATATGGGCGAGTCATGGGCTTTCTCCTGAAGGCCCGCTTCGAGCAAAAGACTCTGGAGTTGATCTTGAGAGTAATTGATCCCTGCCAACTGAGAGAAATAAGCCAGGTTTTCTTTCCCGGAGAGATGAGGATAGAGTTGAACATTTTCGGGAATGAAAGCCAGCCTTTTCCGAACTTCTTTTAAGTTTTCAGTGACGGTGTATCCATCCACAGAAATGCTTCCTTCGTCCGGTTTTTCGAATCCCAATATCATATTTAAAGTAGTGGTTTTGCCAGCACCATTAGGGCCTAATAGGGCGAAAACCTCGCCCTCTGACACATTGAGGGAAAGCTGATGGACAGCCGTATGCTGTTTGAATTTTTTGGTTACTCCCTGAATTTCAAGCATGAATGACTAGTTGTGAAGTGAAAACGCAATAAAGTTGCAAAAAAATCTGAAGCGGAATAAGATTTGATCGTATTTTTCGCAACTTTGTTGCAAAATTTATACAAATGCATCTTTTCAAACGCTTTGTCTTGCTTTTCCTTATGCTGTCTGTGGGAGCTGCCGAAAGCCAAACCTTGCCCAAGAAAGATTTATGGGCACTGTTTCAGCAGGTGCCTTTCAAAGAAAAGCTTAACCGGGATTTCGGGCTTTATTTTTTCTACCCGGAGTTTACCGAAGAGCTGAAAGTACTAAAAGGAAAAGAGGTCGTATTAAAGGGATTTTACATTCCTCTGGACCTTCAGTCCAGTCAAACGATTATCCTATCCAAATACCCCATGGCCGAATGCTTCTTTTGCGGAGCTGCAGGACCTGAATCTGTCGCCGTGGTCTATCTCGAAGCCAAACCTCCCCGAATGAAAGTCGATCAAATCGTGGAGGTCAGAGGAATTCTTGATCTAAATGCCACAGATGTGGAAGAAATGACCTTCATCATCCGAAATGCCACTATTATCTGAGCGATTATGAAAAAACTACCTGTAACTGTATTGAGCGGCTTTTTGGGAGCCGGAAAAACCACCCTGCTCAACCATGTCCTACACAATAAGGAAGGAATGAAAGTAGCCGTCATCGTCAATGACATGGGCGAAATCAATGTGGATGCACAAATCATTCAGCAGGGGAATACGCTGTCTAGGACGGTGGAAAAACTCGTGGAGATGAGCAATGGCTGCATCTGCTGTACGCTTCGGGAGGACTTGATGGAAGAGGTAGGCAAGCTGGCCAGAGAAGGAAGGTTTGACTACCTACTGATCGAAAGCTCCGGGATATCAGAACCCTTGCCAGTGGCCCAAACTTTCACTTTCGTGGACGAGCACGGCAAGGCCATTCTGGGGGATGTGAGTCAGCTGGATACCTTGGTGACCGTGGTGGATGCGTTTAACTTTCCGAAAGACTTTGGGAGTGGAGATACCGTTTGGACCCGACAGATGAACGATGACCCGGAAGACCAACGGTCCATTGTGAATCTGCTCACTGATCAGATCGAATTTGCCAATGTGATTTTGCTGAATAAGTGTGACTTGGTACCTCAAGAGCAAGCCGAAGAGCTTGAAGCGATTATCCGAAAACTTAACCCCCGTGCTCAGGTCATCCGAACTGAAAAGGGTCAGGTTGGACTGGATCAAATCCTCAATACCGGCTTGTATGATGAGGCCCTAGAGGCATCTTCCGCAGCCTGGATGGAGGAATTGGAAAAGGAACATACTCCCGAAACAGAGGAATACGGGATCAGCAGCTTTGTTTTTCGGGACAAAAGACCATTTCATCCTCAGCGTTTTTGGAACTACATCCAGTCAGATTGGCCGGCATCGATTATCCGAAGCAAAGGCTTGTTTTATATCGGGTCCCGGATGAATGAAGCCATTTCTTGGTCTCAGGCTGGAGGCAGTCTCAAGGCCGAACCTGCGGGCGTATGGTGGGCTTCGATGCCTTTTCAGCAGCGGATTCGCTATGCTTCCTATTTGGATAATCAGCAATGGATTGAATCCCGATGGGACAAGCGCTTTGGGGATCGGATGAATGAGCTGGTTCTCATCGGGCAATATCCCGAAGTGGGTAAAATCACATTTGAATTGACAGCCTGTCTGATGACTGACCGGGAGTTGGATTTGCTGGAAAAAGGGGCGAAAATCCAGGATCCTTGGCCGTTTTGATAAAATGTATCGTAGGAAAAAAAGTTGGATTACTTTTCGTTTTCGGAAAAGTAATCCAACCTTTCCTTGAATTGAGGTGCGCCGGAGCTGATTTTAAAAGTCAGCCATTTGGGTATTTTTCTCCAAAATCAATTCATGAATGGCATCCCAGAGGCCAATTCTTTTCTCCAAAGACTCTTTGGCAACGTCAAGGACTTCTTTCCACTTTTCCTGGTCATTTCCGCATAGTGTTGCGATCAACTGCAGGGAAAGCGGTCCATGCTCATCTCCATCCAGCTCGATGTGTCGCTGCAGATAGTAGTTTAGCTTGGTGTAGCGGGTATTTTCCGCATCTGAATTTTTGAGGATCTCCAAAAACATATCCGGAATCAAGTCCTCTCTTCCAAAAGTAAAGGCGGAGGCTATTTTATGAGTTTGGCCAGTTTCGATGACGGAAAAGGTGTAATTGACAAAGTCTTTGACTTTGGAGCCAATCTCCAACTCATCCAGAGCAACTGCTACAGAATGACCTGACTGAACTTGTTTTATCAGATGTCGGATATTTTCAGTATTCGCTTCGAGCTGGTCCATAGCCTCGAGGTACATTTCAAAGTGGCTTTTTGCTTCCCCCAATTCATTGAGGTCACTTTCTTCTCCGTGAACGATTTCGTTGATGAATCGAGCCAAACTGGCATTTGGAGCGGGCACCCATGGGGTTTGCACGGTTGTGATTTTTAGCTGAAGTGCCTTAAGGAGGGACATGAAATCCCAAACCGCATAGACGTGATTTTCCATGAAAGTCCGTACATCTGCAATTTGACGGAGCTGCTCGTACATGGGGTGGTTTCTGAGTTGATTTCTTAAGTCTAGAATTTCATTTTCTATGAACTCAATCTGATTCATGGGTTATTATGCTTTTTTACGGGTGATTTACGATAAAGAATCGAATTTGGATTGGCTTTAAGAGCCGATATGGGTTGTTTTAGTGCCAACTTTACGTGCAATGAGTTTGTTTTTCCATTGCGATTTCATCCTGAATCCGGACAGTATTTTTCCCTCGGTATTATTTTTTGAGGATTTTTGGAGCTCATTTCAGTTCAAGACTTAATCAGACTTTTCTATCTTGACACAAAACCTACCTCATGGTGCTTTCCATCGTCTTCGCAGATTTTCAGCTCTACCTGGCCGATTGGTTCTTCCTGTTTTTTCACTCCGGGTTGATTCTTTTCAATCTAATTGGATGGATTTGGAGAAAAACACGAAAAGCACATTTGATCACCATAAGTCTGACTTTACTCTCGTGGGGGTTTTTGGGGATTTGGTATGGTTGGGGCTACTGCCCTTTGACGGATTGGCACTGGCAAGTCTTGGAGAAACTCGGCACTCCCAACCTGCCCAACTCCTATATCAGCTACCTGCTCGACCGGATCTTTGGCTGGAAGCCTGATCAAAAATGGGTAGATGGCGGGACACTGGGCTTAACACTTTTGGCCTTTGGGATGTCGATTTGGGTGAATTGGAAAAAAGCTAGAAGTGACGACCGACAGTAGGGATGAGTAATAAATCTCACCGATTTATCAGTCTTTTCAATCTTCGGCATCAATCCCAAGCGCTGAAGGGGTCCATTCTTAGCTTGGAAGCCTAAAATTCAAAGAAATTAATTTCCTGGATACCAGTTTCTCAGACGTACCTCTACACCGGGGGCTGAGGCATTGACCAGAGATTTGAATTTTTCGACGTCGCTCAATCCTTCGGTTCCCCGATAATGATACGGATATACCATCTTTGGCTGGAATTCTGCCACCGCACTGGCAGCTTGCTCCACATCCATGGTGTACGGAAGGTTCATGCAGACAAAAGCTGCATCAATTCCCGTTAAGCCACGCATTTCCGGAATGTCCTCAGTATCACCGGAGAAGTATAATTTCTTTCCTCCCAACTCAACTACATACCCGTTTCCTCTGCCTTTGGGATGACGGCTGTCGGCAGTTTCAGGAAGGTTGTACATGGGAATGGCAGTAATTTTTGCGCTGGAAAAATCTGTGGAAGAATCATTACCCAAAACGACTACGGACTTGTATTTTCCTGCAGGAAGCTTCTCAGATACGGCCTGAGGGGCAATGATGGTGGCTTGGGAAAGGTCCAGACCATCCAAGGTTTCCTGATTGTGGTGATCGCCGTGAATGTCAGTGATCAGTACCAAATCAGCAGGTTTTTGCCCTTCAAAACCCTTGGCTCCTCCATAAGGATCCACATAAATGGTCAGGTCCTGATAGGAAACCACCAAAGTGCCGTGGAGGATGGGTTGGATGCTAATATTGCCGTTTTGGGCAGGAATTTGATCTTGGGCAAATGATTTTCCAAGGCAGAAAATCAAAAGAAGAGTCAGTAGCTTTTTCATGGGTGTTTTTTTAAATAACCTGAATACTGCGAAGAGGTTTTTTTGTGGATCAAGATTGATCCACTGCTAGAATGGTGTGGAGGAGCACATTTGCCCCATTTTCCATGTCTTCTGCTTTGGTAAATTCATTGTAAGAATGACTGATGCCTCCCACGCTGGGCACGAAGATCATCCCCACCGGAGCGATCAAAGCCATCTGCTGGGAATCGTGACCTGCTCCACTTTGCATCTGTTTGGTAGAAAGTCCCAACGCAATCGCTGCCGCATTGATTTTTTGCTGCAAAGAAGAGTCTGTCAGAGCTGGAAGATTGAAGCTGGGTTCCCGACGAAAGGAGATGCTGGTTTGGGTTTCTGCGGCGATTTCTTTGGCTTTCTTTTCGATAGCTGCCAGGATCTCCTCGATTTTGTCAAAGGAAAGATCCCGGATTTCCAATCCAAGAATGACTTTTCCCGGTACCACATTATAGGCTCCCGGATGGGCTTCTACTTTTCCGACCGTTCCCACTTGATTGCCAGGCATGGCTGTGACGATTTCATTGACTGCGACAGTGAGCTTGGAGGCGGCGAGCATGGCGTCTTTTCTCAGTTTCATGGGAGTGGTTCCGGCATGGTTGGCAAAACCTTCCACTAGCACTTCCACATCCAAAATCCCCACAATTCCTTCCACAACTCCGATTTGCAGACCTTCGGCATCCAAGATTCCTCCCTGCTCGATATGCAATTCCAGCCAAGCATGGACCTCGCCTTTTTTCCGCTCGGCGCTTTTAATGTCCTCGGGATTTCCACCTATGGTGCGGATTCCTTCAGCCATCTCGAGGCCGCTTTGGCTGATTTGCTTTAGACCTTCGGGAGTGAGTTTTCCGACCATGGCTTTGCTTCCGATCAGGCCTCCTTCCTCATTGGCAAAGATGATTACCTCCAGAGGGTGCTCGGTTGTGATCTTATTTTCATTCAGGATTTCAATCACTTCCAGAGCCGCCAAACTTCCCAAAGTCCCGTCATAATTACCCCCATCCGGGACCATATCGATATGCGAACCGAAGCCAATGGGTTTCAAGCTGGGATTTTTCCCTTCCCGTCTTCCGATGATATTTCCTCCGGCATCGATTCGGGGATTCAAGCCAGCCTTTTCCATCAAGTCCATAAACCATTTTCTCCCCTCCACATCTCCAGTAGTGTAAGCCACCCGGAATCCATGCCCTCGCTCATCCTGCCCAAATTTGGCCAGTTCGGCGATGCGGTCCACGATGCGTTGCCGATTGACTTTGGGGAGATTGGCGAAAAAGGGATTTGCTTCGAGGACCGGCAAGCCAAGGGCAGAAAAGCCCAAACTTGCCAAGGCAGTTTTCTTTAAAAAAGATCTACGACTCATGGGGTAAGAATTGGTGGTGCAAGAAGTTAAGATTTTTTTGAGGAGAATTATGATTTGTGTAAAAAAATGGATTTACTCTGTAGGGGAGTCCGCTGGTAAATTTGGCTCCTCGTAGAACTTTTAAGTTGATAAGGTAAGGCAATATTTAATTCCCGGAAATAAAAGGGCGTAGAGGAAAGCTATGCTTAGGAGGGATAATTTTCCTTTCAGATAATCCAAAACCACAGGAGCTAAAGTCGAATTGCTTATTCCCTTTTTTTGGCAAAAGCTGCTCAATAGCCAAACCTCTAATTCTTTAGCTCCCTTGCTAGCATTGCAGGAGCGGCAACACAAAGCAATATTCTCTGGGCCATTAATCCGAATATCATTGATAATATGCTCCCAAGAGGGTTTTGATCTGGTAGAACCATCGGAATCGTGAAAAGATACTCCGCAATAAACGCAGGCTAAATCCCTTGCCTTCACTAATTCTTCTACCTCTTTTGGAATTCCCCAACGGTTAGGCATTTGATAGACCCTTATTTTTTCAACATTCTATTCCTTGAATTTTTCGAAATAATTCAGATCAATCTCATATACAGTTTTGGGTTTTAAACCCAATTGTACCTTTTCAAACATTTGAACGAGTTTATTTCCGTCAACAAGTTCAATAGGTGGTGCCCCTTCCCTGTTTGCCTCTTTTTCAGCTTCTTTTGTGAAAGTACCAGTGGTCAGAATTATCCCTTTTTCGGCTCTTCCTAACATTGAATTTCTAAAATCTCCCACTTGTGACCTAGAAACTGAGCCCTCGTAACGTTTACATTGGAAGATGACTTTAAAACTTACAAATGGATTGATTTCCAAAACCCCGTAGCCATCGATTCCTCCATCATGTGACTTACCAGTTACCTCCACTTTTTCAAAATTGTGTTCTCTCAATAGCTCTTTACAAATATTTTCAAATCCCTTAGGGGATAAAGATTTTAATACTGAAAGCAGGTTGGCCTCGGCAGGAATTTCAATAGTTTCTGGTGAATCCTCTTCTTGGTCCTCAATTATTTCTTCCTTGGTTTTCGTTTTTCTGGCCTTTTGATTGATTTCAACCCATTTCAAAAATAGTTTATGGGCAGCAGCATAATCCAAATTGGTATTTCTTCCTCTTTCAGTCAGTTTCCAAGTTCCCCTAACACTTGAGTCAAGGAGTCCTTCCCAAATCAAATATTGTCTTGCCCAAGCGACTTGATTTTCAAATCTATTTGTCCCTGATTTTAAAGTCTGATCCAAAAAATCCTCTGTCAAGTTCTCTTTTTCAGCTATCTTTTCACATACCTCTTTTGGCTTTCCAGTATTCCCTAGTTCACGAAGGGCGTCCAAGACAGGACCAAACCATTTTACAAACTCAGCTTGACTTTTTCTTTTTCTCATTATTCAATTTTAAATTTTTAATCCCTAATTATTCTTCCCGTCCATCCTTCTCGATTGAATTTCCAACTAGAAAAGAATTTCAAATTACATTCAGCCCCACTACTTAGGTTTTCATTAGTCCCTTTAGGGACAGAATATTGGTAGTATGTAAGATACCGCCTCCCTTCTTCCGTCCCATTCGGGACGGGATATTTTGGCTTGAATCTTTTCTACCCACCTCCAGTGCCTAGCGGCACTTGCTATTTGAATTATCACTCATTCGCCCATTTGGATCCCCATCTATTAGGAAAATTTTTATCGGTTTACCGAATTTCATTTTTGATCAGTTTTAAATCTTGGCCATTGGTTATATCCGATTTCTGGGTTATTTGACTGGTATTTTCGAATGAATTCAATCTCTTTTTCTGCCAATTCTCTTTCTGTCGCGGTTTCAGATTCCCACAATATTTCTTTACGTACGGTATAATCCATTTGAACTTCTTTTGGTAGGTTTTCGAAATCTTTATTGATTAAATACAAATCAGGACTGCCAAAATATCTATGGCTTCCCACACTGTCTTTTCCGATATAGATTTTATTGGTAGGGTAGGTTATCTTGTAGATTTGTTTCATCCCTTAATTTTAAGTTTTATTCCTGATTAATCACCCCGTCCATGCTTCTTGATAGAATTTCAAGGCAGAAAAAATTTCAAATTACATTCAGCCCCACTGCTTAGGTTTTCATTAGTCCCTTTAGGGACAGAATATTGGTAGAATATGAGCGGACCTCTTCTTCCGTCCCATCCGGGACGGGATATTTTTGGTTTGAGCCTATACTACCCACATCCTGTGCCTAACGGCACTTACTGCTGTTGGAATATATCGTTGCCATAATCCACTCCCCGAAAAATATAACGCTGGTCAAATTCTACTTCGAATTTCTCTAACAGGGTCCTATATTCTTCCAAAAAGCTCCATTTTTTGTGATGCTCCTCCTGATTTTTGATATAATCAATAACTTGATTTATATGAGATTTGCTGTAGCTGAAGGCCCCAAATCCTTCCTGCCAAGAAAACTTCCCTTTTGTAAACTTCTTTTGGTTGATCCATTTTGAGCTGTCTCCTTTTACATCTTGCATCAATTCCGAAAGCGATTGAGTTGGCCTCATCCCGATAAGAATGTGGACATGATCAGGCATTCCATTTATCGCAAGGACTTTATGGTTGTGGTTATTTATAATCCCTGAGATATATTTATAAAGCTCATTTTTCCAAGTTTCTTGAATGATGCAATCGCGATTTTGAACAGTAAAAACCACTTGAATGTGAATTTGAGTATATGTGTTTGCCATAATTCAAAAAGTTGTTTTTCCACTTTCACTTTTTTTCATAATCATTCATTCCATACTCCTCACCCCGCCCATCCTTCTCGATCCAAACTTCTATACTGAATTGCTTCGGCGAGGTGCTCTACTTTGATGGCCTCACTTCCGGCAATATCGGCGATGGTGCGGGCGACTTTGAGGATGCGGTCATAGGCTCGGGCGGAGAGGCCAAGTCGTTCCATGGCGGTTTTGAGCAGGGCTTTTCCTGCTTCGTTGATTTGGCAGACTTCCTTGACCATGTGGGAAGGCATCATGGCATTGCAGTAGACTTCGGGATTGTTTTGGAAGCGATCTTTTTGCTTTTCTCTTCCCTGAATCACCCGCTCCCGGATAGCTTTGCTGGATTCTGCCTTGCGGGTGGAGGTCATTTCGTCAAACTTCACCGGAGTCACTTCCACATGCAGGTCAATCCGGTCGAGTAGGGGACCACTCACCTTGTTGAGGTAGCGCTGCACGATTCCAGGTCCACAGACACATTCCTTTTCCGGGTGATTGTAGTAGCCACAGGGGCAGGGATTCATGCTGGCGATCAGCATAAAGTTGGCCGGATAGTCCACGGAGACTTTGGCTCGGGAGATGGTGACCTTTCGCTCTTCGAGGGGTTGACGCATGACTTCGAGGACTGTGCGCTTGAATTCCGGGAGTTCGTCCAGAAACAATACCCCATTGTGGGCCAAAGAGATTTCCCCGGGTTGGGGATTTCCTCCTCCGCCTACCAAGGCTACGTCAGAGATGGTATGGTGAGGACTTCGGAAAGGTCTTTGGGCTAGGAGAGAGGCATTTCGTCCCAGTTTACCCGCTACGGAATGGATCTTTGTCGTCTCCAAAGCTTCCTGTAGGGAAAGCGGAGGCAAGATGGAAGGCAGGCGCTTGGCGAGCATAGTTTTCCCCGCTCCGGGAGGGCCGATCATGATCACGTTATGTCCTCCGGCTGCGGCGATTTCCATGGCCCGCTTGATATTTTCCTGACCTTGCACATCGGCAAAGTCAAATTCGTTTTCGTCCAGAGAATGATAAAAGATCTCCCGGGTATCGGTGACCAAGGGCTCGATGTCCAAATTGCCCTGGAGGAAATCCACAGCCTGATCCAAAGTCTCCACACCGATGATGTCGATGTTATTCACGATAGAGGCTTCTTTGGCATTTTCCAAGGGAAGAATAAAGCCTTTGAACCCTCTCTTTCTCGCCTCGATGGCAATGGGAAGGACCCCTTTGATCGGGCGGAGATTACCGTCCAGTGAAAGCTCGCCCATAATCACATAGCGCTCCAGTTCTGGGAAACTCACCTGTTCTGAAGCCTGCAAGATCCCCATGGCGATGGGTAGATCGTAGGCTGACCCCTCTTTTCGAATATCTGCAGGAGCGAGATTGATCACCACCTTTTGCCGGGGCATGCGGTAGTTGAAATACTTCAGGGCAGATTCTACCCGCTGCTGGGATTCCTTTACGGCTGAGTCGGGAAGACCTACCATAAAGAAGCTGGTGCCCTGTCCTACATTGACTTCGATGGTGATCAGATTTGCGTCTACTCCTGAGACGGCACTTCCAAAAGTTTTTGCAACCATAGCTTTTTCAAATAAAAAAGGAAACCGATTTGGCTTCCTTAATATAGAACTTTGCGAAAATTAAATCTTTATTGATCCGTAAAATTTTGGCGGGGCTTGATGGTCCCGCTAGGGTCTTCCTGGTTTTTTTGAGGAATGGTTTTCTTGGGTTCCTCAGACTTGGGATGCTCAAAATCGTAGATTTTTGCCTTCAATCCATTCATTTCATTCTGCATCTTTTTGATCGTGGAGTCTTGACTGCTGGTATGCATGGCAGTAGCTCCCCAAACAGCCAAGAATACAATCAAGCCGGTCAAAAACACCTTGACCATAGATTCGGGAGTGATCGGGTCCATATTGAAGGTAGCTCCCAGCGTATCAAAGAAGATGAAGAAGAGCAAGAAAACCAGAAAGAATACCAGCAGAGCCAGTTGGAGATATAATGAAAGCTTTTTCATAGGTCAAAATTAATTTTTTCTAATTTACTCAAACGGATTGAATACTGGAAAGCTTTTGGTAAAGCCCTTCTCTCTGCATCAATTCGGTATGGGTGCCTTTCTGGACGATTTTGCCTTTTTCGATGACCAAAATCTCATCCGCATGCTGGATCGTACTCAGACGGTGAGCGATGACCAAGGTGGTACGGTTGGTCATCAGTTTGGTCAAAGCCTCTTGTACCAACTGCTCTGATTCGGAATCCAATGCCGAAGTAGCTTCGTCCAGGATCAGAATGGGTGGGTTTTTCAACACGGCCCGGGCAATGCTCAAACGTTGCCTTTGTCCTCCGGATAGCTTGGAACCCCGGTCTCCGATATTGGTTTGGTAGCCGTTTTCGAGCTGGGAAATGAAGGAATGCGCATTGGCAATTTGGGCGGCTGCGATCACCTGCTCCTCAGTGGCCTCTTCGATTCCAAAGGCTATGTTGTTGTAAACCGTATCATTAAACAGGATGGATTCCTGAGTGACGATGCCCATCAGGTTTCTCAGTTCGGAAGTGGAATACTCCCGGATGTCAGTTCCGTCCAAGGTAATCTGCCCGGAAGTAGGATCATAAAATCGGGGTACAAGATCGGCCAAAGTGGACTTGCCCCCACCTGAAGGCCCCACCAAGGCAATAGTTTTTCCTTTTTCCAAGCGAAAACTGATCTTTTCCAAAACCAACTGATCCTGATAGGCAAAGCTGACCTCGTGGAATTCAATTTCTTTTTCAAAGGCCTTTAGCTTTTTGGGGTTGGCCGGGGAGTTGATCAGCTCAGGAGTGTCCACCACTTCAAAGATTCGCTCGGCTGAGGCTATCCCTCTTTGAATGCTGCTCACGGCACGGGAGATTTCCTTGGCCGGATTGAGGACTTGGGTGAAAATGATGATGTAAGTGATAAAGTCCGAGGCGCTCAAGCTGGATTCCCCACTCAGGACTAAACTGCCTCCATAGACCAGAATGCCTGCTACCACACTTACTCCCAAGAATTGGGAAATGGGAGAAGCCAGCTCGTTTTTTCGGGCCATGCTCACATTGACCCGGGAGTAATAGTCATTTTCTCCGTCAAATTTATCCTCTGTAAACCGCTCGGCATTGAAGGCCTTGATGACCCGCATGCCCCCTAGGGTTTCATCCAGAATATTCACAATTCTCCCAAGAGATTGCTGGCTTTGAATGGCCCGTTTTTTCAGGCGTTTGGTGATTCCACCGATAATGGCTCCGGAAATAGGGATAATCAGAATGGTGAAAACGGTCAGCTTGACCGACATGAAAAACAGCACTGCAAAATACAGAATGATGGTGGCAGGTTCCCGGAAAACCACTCTCAGAGACTGGACGATGGTGTTTTCCACTTCCTGCACATCGTTGGTCATTTTGGACATCAGGTCACCTTTGCGCTCATTGGAAAAGTAGCCCAAGTGGAGACGGTTGACTTTTTGGAAGATGTCCATACGCATGCCGCGAATCACTGTGGCTCTTACTTTGGCCAAAACCACCCCGGATAAGTAGGTGAAGAGATTGGAGAGGAAGACGGAAATGACGATGATAATGCAGACAAAGACCAAGGTTCCGAATTTGCCGTAGGCATCCTGCACCAATAGAAACCGATGGTAAAACAAGGAGGTGAAGTAGTCTACCGAAAGGCTGAAAGGGCCCAGACTGCGGTATTTTTCCAAAGATGCCGGCTCTACTTGCTCAAAGATGACATCAAAGAGAGGCTTGAGCAGGGTGAAATTGAGCAGGCCAAAGACAATCGCCAAAAAGGCGTAGAAAATGTAGATCGGAACAAACCTGCCAAAGGGCCGGGCATAGGAAAGAATCCGAAAGTAGGTGTTCATCTAAAAGGACGAAATTATTTAGGCCGCAAGTTACGGAAAATTAGCGGAGGGAAGACTTCCCAGACTCTTCCAGCCCCAAGATGACCCTAAATGCAGATCTTGGATCGACCATCAATAATTGAAATCCGGTCTGGTGAAATTCCACCGGAAGGCAAACTGCAGGAAATTGCTGGCCTGAGGTGCGATGAGGTCTTGGGCCGTCCTTCTTCTATAGGTGTGGGAAAAGTCCACAAAGAAATTGTGTTTCAACATATAGGAAGCGTTAAAATTGGTCTGGACAACCTGATTTTCCACTCCCTGACCGATAAAATTACCAAAGAGGCCGGTTGGGCTGCCTTCCAGTCTGTTTTTCAGCACATCCCCACCCCAATTGGTTTCTGGGTTTTCATCCGCTCCGAAAAGCTGATACATGCCCGTGAGATTCAAATCCAGCCGGGGAAGAGGCTGATAGCGAAGAATACCTACAAACTCGCGGAAATTGGCACCTCTGGGATGGGTGAGGGGAGTGCGCCAGTTGGAATAGGATTGATGTTCCACCTTCTCCTGAAAAGTGTAGGGCCTGGCCTGATTCCATTCCAGCTGAAAATCCAGATTGCTGATGTTCAGTGCATTGATGTATTTCAATCCGGCCTGGGCTCCATATTTGTTTCGCTTGGAACCGTCTCCGTCAATCTCGAAAAACTCTGTGAAGACAAATTCATCCAAAGCAAACTGTCCATACAGCTGCAATCCGGGAGTGACCATCCACTTTCCGTCTATCCCCAGCATGACTTTGTCCGGTGTACCCAGCTGCTGCTCCACCCATCTCACCATGACTAGGGGATTGAAGTAGTTGAAATTGATCTTGTCCGACATCACCGAAGCAAACCAGCCGAGGTTGATTTTTTTGCCTACGTTGAAGCCCATGCGGTTGTAGGAAAAATACTTTTGGGGATATCTGCCATCCGTGGGTCGGCCTCTGTCGTAAAATACATCTGCGGTCATTTGGGACCAGATATTGGTCAGCTGAAACTTCCAGACTTTTGTATTGAACTTGACAAACATATAGGGGTTGGAGAAATCCGAAATCTGGAAAGAGCGATATCCCTCCCCGGCAAAATTCCGATCGTGTCCCACCTGTACTTCAATATGCTTGGTGATCTGAAAGGACACATGACCCAAAGCGGAAAAATAGCTGTAGCCATTGTCCTGATATCTTTTCCAAAACCCTTCTCCCGGAACAGCTCCGTTGTATTGAGTGTAGTCATTTACCCAAGAGGGGAAAAAGACCTCTGAAGTGGTGAAATAGGTAAAAAAGCCCACCTTTTGGTCTACCGAACCCCTCAAAACCACCCCTCTGGCTAGTCGGGCAGGATTTTGATTGTTGTCTGTTTCGGTACCACCACTTAGATAGATGACCGGGCTGAGGTGGATATCAAACTCTTCTGAATTGTAATGGGCAAAATCCCCTGGCCGTCGGTATAATTTCTTCAGAAATGGCTTTTTCGATTCAGGAATTTCCCGCTCAGAAAACTCCCAATTATCCTGACTCAGGTAATCCAGATTGAATTGGTCTGCCTTGGACCGAATCACTTCCGGATTGGTAGCCAAGCTGTCCAAAAAACCGGCAAGGATATCTCTTCGGTAGGGTTTGAATCCGGTATTGAAAAAAGGGTTGTTTTGCCCCTGAAGGATTTCGTATCGTTCGATTTTGTGGTAATAATCTCTGTCGTAAGGCACATAGGAGCCCTGAGAAAAAGCCTGAAAGGAAACCAGGAAAATGCCCAGAGACAAAATAGACAGGGTCAGAAAGCGAAGAGTTTCTTTTTTTTGCATGGCCTTAAAGCTAAAAAAGAATCCGAAGATTTTTCATCAGGCCTTGGCTTTGTCCTTTTCCTTCTACTAAAATGACCTTAACAAAGTTTTAACCTGCCTAAAAGGAGATATCTTTATCTTTGGCAAAAAACAACGAGAAATGGTAAGAAAGATCTTGGCGGTATTTTTTGCAGTAAGCCTATTTGTACTTTCTGCTTCAGCCCAACAAACTAAGGATCAGCCCAAATTAGTGGTAGGAATCATCGTGGACCAAATGAGACAAGAGTACCTGTATCGCTTTGGAGACAGATTTGGTGAGGGAGGCTTTAAGCGATTTACCGAGCAGGGATTTATGATGACCAACGGGCATTACAACTACATCCCTACCTACACCGGACCGGGACATGCCTCTGTCTACACCGGTACCACCCCTGCTACCCATGGGATTATCGCCAATAACTGGTATGTGCGGCAGCTGAACAGGGCCATATATTGTGCAGAGGACAGTACGGTCACCCATGTAGGCGGTACTCCGGGAAATGGGCAAATCAGCCCCAGAAACCTACTTTCTACTACCATTTCAGACGAACTTCGTTTTTCTACTGCCAAAAGATCCAAAGTCGTAGGAATAGCCATCAAAGACCGTGGAGCAAGCTTGCCTGCAGGACATACCGGAGATGCCTATTGGTACGACAGCGACAATGGGGAGTGGATGACCTCAACTTATTACCATCAGTCTTTACCACAATGGGCGGCTGATTTCAATGCGAAGAAAAGACCCGATTACTACTTAGGACAGACTTGGAATACCTTGTATCCGATTGAGTCCTACGTCAATTCTCTTCCTGACAACAATGATTTTGAGGCTCCTTTTATTGGAAAAAATACTCCCACATTCCCTTACGCTCTGGATTCTTTGAGAAAGAATAATGGGGACTACGGCCTCATCGCCTCCACTCCTTATGGAAATAGTCTGACTTTGGATTTTGCCTATGCGGCGATAGAAGGAGAAAAGCTGGGGCAAAGAGGAGTGACTGATTTACTGGCAGTGAGCTTTTCCAGTCCGGATTACATCGGTCATCGATTTGGTCCTTCTTCTGTAGAAGTGGAAGACAATTACCTCAGACTGGACAAGGATTTGGCAGCATTTTTTGACTACTTGGATCAGAAAATCGGCAAAGGGCAATATCTGGTCTTTATCTCCGCAGATCATGCTGTGGCCGAAGTGCCGAGCTACATGGTCAGCGAAAAAGTTCCTGCTGGCAACTTCAATACCGGACTGATTTTGGGACAGCTCCGCGGCTTTGCTCAGGCCAAATATGGAGATGGTAACTGGATCCTGAATTTTTCCAACGAACAGGTTTTCCTTAATAAGGACTTGGCAAGAGAGAAAAATATGGATTTTGAACTTATGCAGCGGGAAATCGCCGACTATTCTCTGAGATTCAAGGGAGTGAAGGAAGCATACACTGCTGCTGATCTCAAGACAATGGAGTATAATTTCGGAAGCAAGCACTTGCTTCAGATGGGATTCAACCACAAAGCCTCTGGGGATGTTCTTTTAGTCTTGGAGCCTGCTTGGCTAGCCGGTGGTCAAAGAGGAACCACTCATGGTTCGGGATATACCTACGATACCCACGTACCCATTGCCTTCTATGGCTGGGGAATCAAGCCTGGCACCAGTTCCACCTATACCACCGTCACGGATATAGCACCTACCTTGTCGGTATTGTTGAGAATCAAATTCCCGAATGGGTCCACAGGGCAGCCAATCAAAGAGATTGTAGATTCAAATCTGCAGCGATAAACTTCAGAAATCCCGGGTACATCAGCCGGGATTTTTTATTTTTTTGAAAAAAATGTAGGGTGTTCTTTATTTTTTCTCCACTTCAGATGTTTCTTTTCCCCCTTTCATTTGTCGTCTCGAAGTTACTTCTGATGCCATTTTAGGTTTTCTTAAAATCAAGAAGGATTGGTCTTGGATTTTTTTCAATAAGTTGATTAATTTGAGTTATTCATTTTTATATATGAGCCATTCATACTCGAAAATCTGGATTCACCTTGTATTTGAAACCATTCAAAAAAGGCCTTTGATAGAAGGAAAGTTAAAAACTGTGGTCAAGGAGGCGCTGGAGGATTTTTTGTCTGAAAACTGCGAACAACCTTGCGTCTTCAGCATTTTGCCAGACCATATTCATGTATTAATCAATCTAGACAGCTCTTCATCGGTCAGAGAAATTCTGCTTCAGATTCAGGCAAAAATTTTGAGTTATCAAGAAAATCAGGGAATAGTCCCGATTTTGGAATGGGAAAGCGGATTTCATGCTCATTCGGTGAGTACAAATCGGCTTTCTTCCGAAAAAAGCGGAATCATGCGCCAAGAACTCATCCATCAGGAGCTCCCTTTGGAAGAGGAGCTAAAGTTTCTGGGGATGTAAAAAAGCCTCAGGAAGAGATCCTGAGGCTTTTTGGCTCCTATTCTGTCCAGCTCATCGGGTAATTTTCATCCACGAAGCTCAACGCATCTTTAGTCAGCATCAGGGGCTTGAACGTGTCAAGCATGACTGCATATTCTTTGGTTTCCTTGGCACCGATCGATTTTTCTACAGTTCCCGGATGGGGCCCATGGGGAAGTCCGCCCATGTGTAGGGTAAATGATCCCCGGTCTATGCCTTTTCGGCTCATAAATTCACCTTCTGCATAATAGAGCACCTCATCCGAGTCAATATTGCTGTGGTTGTAAGGGGCAGGTATAGCCAAAGGATGATAATCAAACAAGCGAGGAACAAAGGAGCAAATTACAAATCCCCAAGCCTGAAAAGTCTGGTGCACCGGAGGCGGCTGATGAATTCGTCCGGTGATCGGCTCGAAATCATGAATGGAAAGCGCATAAGGGTAGAGGTACCCATCCCAGCCCACGATATCCAAGGGGCTGTGCCCATAGTGATATTGGTGAAGCATGCCCTGTTTTTTGATTTGGACTAAGTAATCGCCCTTTTGATCTTCGATATGGAGCTCATGAGGAGGTCTTATATCTCTTTCGCAATAAGGTGAGTGCTCCAATAATTGTCCCACCTCGTTTCGGTAACGCTTTACCGTTTCGATCGGGCCATGGGATTCGATGACCAAAAGGCGGAGAGGTCCTTCTTCTGCAAATTCAAACCGATAAATCGTAGTTCTTGGAATGACCACATAGTCCCCTTTTTTCACTTCCAGCTTTCCAAATTGAGAGTACAATACTCCCTCTCCGTCGTGGATGTAAATCAACTCGTCCCCATCGGCATTTTTGAAGTAGTAATCCATTTTCCGCTGCTTGGGAGAGCAGATTCCCATCATGACGTCATTGTTCATCATCAGCATCCTTCGGGCACTCAGGTAGTCCTCTCCGGTGATCTCTACACCTGAAGTCTTGAGATGGGTCTGATTGAGTCCGTAGGCATCCGCAGGTTCCCATTTATAGGGTTTGGGAGTGCCAATGGATTTGACTTCGTTGGGATTGTAGATATGATACAGGTTGGAATAGATGCCTGAAAAGCCTTTTGAACTCACCAATTCTTCTTTGTAAAGACTGCCGTCAGGTTGCCTGAATTGGGTGTGTCGCTTGGGGGAGATTTTTCCTAATCTGAAGTAGTATGCCATGATTTTGGGTTTATATTAGCTTTTGCATGCTAATTTAGCACTTATCTCAAAGACCTATTCATCTTCTCATGTACTCTTTTGATCAACTGGGCTCCGGTTTAGAAAGTTTTGCCGGACTTTTCCCTGCCATCCAAAAAACTTGGGTTCTGATCCTCATTCCATTATTCTCAGTAATCTTTTTTCCGACAATAGCTCAGACAGGAGCTACTCTGCTTTGGTCAGATGAATTTGATCAAAATGGACTTCCAGATCCTGAAAAGTGGGCATATAATGTAGGTGACCATGGATGGGGAAATAATGAGTTGCAATTTTACACCGAAGCCAACCCTGCCAACGCCCGAGTGGAAAACGGGGTTTTGATTATCGAGGCCAAGCAGGATTCTTCCTTTGCTAAAGGATACAGCTCGGCCCGCTTAGTCACCAAAGGCAAGGCCGCCTGGCAATATGGGTACATTGAAGTCAGGGCCAAGCTTCCTGAAGGAGTGGGTACCTGGCCGGCTATCTGGATGTTGGCCGAAGAGAACCGTCACGGGGGCTGGCCAAAAAACGGAGAAATTGACATCATGGAGCATGTGGGCTACGATCCGGGTACAGTTCATGGCACGGTTCATACTGCAGCATTTAATCATACCAGAAACACCCACAAAGGAGCTCAGGTGAATGTACCTGATTTTAATTCGGAGTTTCATCTGTATGCCATCGATTGGACTGCCGAAAAAATTGATTTCTACAAAGATGGACAGCGATATTTCACGTTTGAGAATACAGGTGGAGACTATCAGGAGTGGCCCTTTGATCAGCCTTTTCATCTGATTCTGAATATTGCAGTGGGAGGAAACTGGGGTGGACAGAAAGGTGTGGATCCTGATATTTGGCCTCAGCGAATGGAAATCGATTATGTGCGAGTCTATAATCAGATGCCGAAAGGGCAATAAACTTGGCGCACTTGGAGGTATTTGTCCGAAATTTTTTGGAATGTTTCCTTTTGTCCGTTAATTAGACCAAGTTCCATTGTTAGCATTACTTACCTCATGCAAGATTCCTATACCAAAAGAAGGAAGATCAGAGCCTTCATTATCATCAGTGTTCTGCTTTTGATGCTCTATGCTAAAAATCTTCTGGAAAGACAATCATTCAAAAATATAAGCACAACCTTTACAGAAGTTTACAATGACCGCTTAGTTGTAGAAAGTTACATTTTTGATATTTCTGAAAAACTTTTCCAAATCCAGAAACTGATCGATCACTGCGATGTGGAATATGACTATTCCAAAGTCATCAATGAGATTTCAACCTATGAGGTTCAGATTCTGGAAGTGGTTACCGAATTTGAGCAAACCAAATTGACCCCTGAAGAGGCAACGTATTTGAATGATTTCAAAAAAATCATCACTCAAGACCTGAATATCAAAAGCTATGAACTGCTCTATTCCGATTCCTCAGGGGTAAACAGAGCTCAGGTCAGAATCTATGACAAAAAAATCAGCGATGCTCGGAAGGATTTGGACAACCTCAGCAATATTCAGCTTCAAGAAGGGGAAAGGATCATTACCAAAGCCAAGACTTTGATCAACCGATCTCAGATATGGGCCCAATTTGAGGTGGCCATTTTGATTATTTTGGTGGTGGTGATGTTTTTGTTCCTTTTCCGCCCGGTCAGGAGAAATGAAGGAATGATCTAACCTTAATACAGTCAAAAGGTTATTCTTGCTTTTTCCTAAAAAATTGAGTTACCATAAAAAGAGGTTGCCTCAAAAACCGTTTCGTTGTCAGTCTGAGCGGAGTCGAAGGCCATTACCAGCTTTCTGGACGACATTTCGACTTCGCTCAATGTGACAAACTTTATTTTTGAGACATCCTCGTTTTGTTTTTGGGATCAGATTGCCCAGGCTTTGTCACCTTTTTGGTAATCAATGCAGCCGTCATACCGGCCGGGAACTTCCACATATCGCAGAGCTTGGGATGCCCCGATTTCTGAGGTGAAATATCCCAGGACAGTCAGGTCGCGAAGCATATTGATAATGATCGGCTTGCGCTCTTCTCCGCTGTTTTTGAACTGTTCCTGAAGACCATTTAAGTAAGCCAGGCGATCTTCTGCACTGGCCTGAATAAAGTCACTGCCTTTTTCAGCTTTGAATTCCTTACGTATGGTGTTCAGTCCATCGATGAAGGCCTGCTGCTGCTCGGCATCATAGGTATCCTTAACCATCATCTGCATGAATTCACCGATTTTGGTAGCCTTGGCACCGGGGGTATCTGTAGTAGGAATAATGGTTTCTCCGATTTCATCCAGAAAGGCTAAATCTTCAGGGCTGAAGTTCAGATCTTTGATTTGATTTTCGGGAGCGCATCCTGTCAGGATTGCGGTGGCACCGATCATCGTACCCCCCATCATCAGTGCGACGCTTTTTAGTGCATCTCTTCTGTTCATTACTGTCATAGCTTTTATCGATTAGAGGTTTTGTCTTTTCAATTCTTCCACAGCAAAATTCGCAGCTCTTGCAGTCAGTGCCATGTAGGTAAGGGAGGGGTTTTGGGCTGCGGCAGAAGTCATGCAAGCGCCATCTGTGACGAATACGTTTTTGGCTTCCCAAACCTGATTGTTCCCATTGAGTACAGAGGTTTTTGGATCTTTTCCCATCCGGGCTGTACCCATTTCGTGGATACCCTGACCGAAGGTGTACCCAGCATCGAAAGTAGTTACGTTTTTGAATCCGGCGATTTCCAGCATTTCTGCCATATCATTCATCATGTCTTTTCGCATTTTCAGCTCATTGTCCTTGATTTCGGCACTCATGACCAGGGCTTCCATTCCCCACTTGTCTTTCACTGTGTCACTTAGTCGGATTTGATTTTCATGATAAGGGAGAATTTCACCGAAGGCTGTAAACCCGGCACTCCAAGGTCCCGGTTCGGTCAAGGCCTCTTTCATGGGAGCCCCAAAGCCCAACTCCGCCACATCTCTGGACCAGCCGCTACGGCTGGCGCCTCCCTGATAGCCAAATCCTCTCAGATAGTCTCTCTTGTCTCCGTTGATATTTCTGAATCGGGGGATATAAAGTCCGGTAGGTCTTCTTCCAAAGTAATATTTGTCTTCATAACCTTCCATTTGTCCGTTGGCACCGCAGCGGAAGTGGTGGTCCATGACGTTATGCCCCAATTCTCCGGAACTCGATCCCAATCCTCCCGGCCAAATATCAGTAGCTGAGCGCATCAAGATTGCCGTGGAGTTGAAGGCAGAAGCGCAGAGGAAGATGATTTTGGCATCAAACTCATAAGTCTGGTTGGTTTCCGCATCGAGGACCTCTACTCCTGTGGCTTTTTGGGTGTCTTTGTCATAAATCAATCTTCTTACAATAGACCATGGTCTCAAAGTAAGGTTTCCTGTAGCATCGGCAGCTGGAAGGGTGGAAGACTGGGTGCTGAAATATCCCCCAAAAGGACAGCCTAAGGAACACTTGTTTCGATATTGACAGCCCGATCTGCCAGGCAAGGGATCGGTATTGTTGGCTGGACGACCTATGGTCCAGGTTCTGGCATTTCCATAGTGTGCCTTGATTTTTTCTGCGGCATCTTTTTCCACACAGTTCATAGGAACAGGGGTTTGAAACTCTCCATCGGGAAGAATCTCCAATCCGTCTTTGGATCCGGATACGCCTATGAATTTCTCCACGTAGCTATACCAAGGGGCGAGATCCTTATATCGGATAGGCCAGTCCACAGCTATTCCTTCCTTAGCATTGGCTTCGAAGTCCACATCCGCCCAGCGGTAGGACTGACGTCCCCATAGGAGGGATCTTCCTCCCACTTGATAGCCTCTAAACCAAGTAAACGGCTTTTCTTCTACGTAAGGAGAATCACTTTCATGTGCCCACCAGTCCAGATTCAGTTCATTTAGCACATAATCTCTCCTCAGGTTGGGATGATTTTCCAGCATCTCCTGAGTTCTTCGTCCTCTATGTGGGATTTCCCAAGGTGGAAGTGTGGCAGTTTTGTAATCCTTCACATGCTCAACCACCGGGCCTCTCTCCAGGAGCAACACTTTCAGCCCCTTCTCCGTCAGCTCTTTTGCAGCCCAACCGCCGCTAATCCCTGACCCAACTACGATTGCGTCATATTTCTCATTTGCCATAAGTATGGTATTTGGTTAATTAATTTTCTTAAACGTCACAAACCTGCACGGCATGACCCAATGCAGCTATTTTATCTTCTCCTTTGGGTATGAATTCGTGAGAAACGTACCCTTTAAACCCAGAATCTACAATGGCTTGCATGATGGGCGGATAATATATTTCCTGAGATTCGTCCAGATCATTTCTTCCGGGATTACCTGCAGTGTGGTAGTGGCCAAAATACTGATGGTTGTTTCGGATGGAGCGAATGATGTCTCCTTCGTCGATCTGCATGTGATAGATGTCAAAAAGTAATTTGAAATGATCACTGGATATTCGCTTGCATAGTTCTACGCCCCAGGCTGATTTATCACACATATAGTCTTTGTGGTCCACTCGGCTGTTGAGTAGCTCCATTTGTAGGATGACCCCGTGTTTTTCGGCATCGGCCAGTATTCGCTTTATTCCTGCTTCGCAATTTTTCAAACCGGTTTCGTCATCCATTCCTCTCCGGTTTCCGGAAAAGGCAATCAGGTTTTTGTAGCCGTTTTTGGCTACCAAGGGGATGACTTCCTTGTAGTTTTTTTCCAACTGATCGTGGAATTTCGGATCATTGAATCCATCTGGTATACCAAGCTCCGCACCATTGCACATGGAGCAGTGAATGCCATACTTCTGAAGTGTTGCCCAATTGTTGGGACCGATCAGATCGATGGCTTGTACGCCGACACTCTTGATTCCCACACAAAGTTCCTCAAGAGAGAGCGGTCTCATGGACCATGCACATACGCCATGATTGATATTTCCTTTGAGTGGTGGGAATTTTTCCTCTTTCCAGTCCATGGAGGAAAGAGTTCCAAGGGTGGCACCGCTTAAAGCCAGTTTTTTCAAAATTGTACGTCTTCCGGAGTCGAAATCCATGGTTAGTTTGGGTTAGTATCAGGTTTGATTCTTTCGTCTTTGAAAAATGAAATGAAAAATAGTAAAACCAAAACGGAAATACCAGCAGGAATCAACCAAATAGAAGTCCAATCATGATTTCCGGATGGATTGAGAAAGTAATCCGATATCTGACCAGCTGCCCAAAATCCGATCAACATCCCTACTCCATAGGTAGCTAAAGTGATTAAACCCTGTGCGGAAGACTTAAATCGCTGTCCGGCGTGAGCATCCGTATAAATCTGACCGCTGACAAAAAAGAAGTCATAGCATACTCCATGCAGGGCAATTCCAACCAAAAGCATCCAAACCCCTGAATCTGCATCTCCATACGCAAAAAACAGGTAGCGGACAGCCCAAGCCAGCATGGCTACCAGGAGTGTTTTCTTGATGCCAAACCGTGAGAAAAACACCGGTAAGGCCAGCATAAAAAGCACCTCCGAAACTTGCCCGATGGTCATTTTTCCGGTGGAATTCTCCACCCCGATTTCAGTTAGGAAAGGACTGGCGTTTTGGTAATAAAAGGCAAGCGGGATGCAAATCAGAATGGAAGACAAAAAGAAAATGGCAAAATTCTTATGCTTTAACAAAGAAAGGGCATCCAATCCCAAAGCCTCTGAAAGTTTAAATCCTCCCTTTGCCTGAGCTCTCGGAGGAGTGGCTGGCAGTGTAAAACTGTAGATTCCCAAAGCCAAGGACACTAAGCTTGCCATCAGCCAGGTGTTTTTGAGCATTCCATCCGCCAACCCTCCGATACTATCCCATCCCAAGGTAGAAATCAAAAGACCGGAAGCGATCCAGCCGATCGTCCCCCAAACACGGACTACGGAAAACTCCTTGGCAGGATCTTTCATCTGATTGAAAGAAATGGAGTTTACCAAGGCCAGCGTGGGCATAAAGAGGATCATGTAAGCCAAAAGAATCGGAAAGAAACCCGAAAAATCCCCGGATTGATATAGCAAATACATCAAACCGGCACCCACCAAATGAATTGCTCCCAGAATTCTCTGGGCATGAAAATACCGGTCAGCGATCAGACCGACGATAAATGGGGCGATGATCGCTCCAAAAGATTGAGTGGAAAACGCCAAGGAAATCTCCTGATCGGCTGATTTTAAGTTGTTTCCCAAGAACGTACCCATGGTCACATACCAAGACCCCCACACGAAAAACTCCAAAAACATCATGAGTGACAGGCGAAATTTGGTCATTAGATTCATAGGGGATTGGGCTGTTTTTTTTTATAGAAAAAGTGGTTTTCTGCTTTCAGATTTAAATTTTGGGCTTTTTGCTGTATTTTAAGCATCTGTTTCCAGATTGAGAAGAAAAGGCCCGGAAAGTTTTGCGGAGCCACTCATAAACCCATGAAGCTATTGATCAGAAATTAGTCAAAATGGGTCTAGAATACCCGAAATTCCAGTTTTAATTTAATCAACCCCAGATTCAAGTAATAAGTGCAACACTAAAGGTTTAAGGAAGGAAGCCTAGGCTTCCTTCCTTAGGCTGAAGAATTAAATTAGTGTTGTCATGCAGAAATTCAATCATCTCAGCCCAGAGCAAAGGTACCAAATCGAAATTTTAATCAAACAAGGGGTGACTCAGAC